>NZ_BAAGVN010000128.1:0-17925 GCF_054780855.1 Pseudaeromonas pectinilytica | reverse complement strand
GCCTGGGAACCATCCGCTTTCGATACCCGCATGTAGCCAATCAGCATTTTGATCCTGTCACATATACGTTCGATTATGTGACATTGTGTGCCGGAAAGCTCAGGCCGTCAAAATTCGTCACTTAACCCGTCATTCTGTCTAAGACACGCAAAGGGTCCGTCAGGCTCATAATGTGACAGAAATTCCGCGGGGATACCTTCCTTCGCGAAGGTGGCGCGCAACTGTTCCAGGGAAGCGGGGTCGCGCCTACCATAGGAAGCCAACGCGAACAGTGAGCGTGCCGTCTCGGGGTTGTGCCGCGCTTCAATGATGGCCTCGTCGATGGCCTGGACTGCACGCTGCCAGTGATTGATGGGTTCGGGCTTCGGCGTTTTCGTCGGCAGGCCACTGGTGAAACCTGTTTGGGGTTCTGACCAGAACAGCTTTGCCTGCTCGCCTGGCGGGCTGATGTCCCTCACCTCAATCAAGCTGATTGCCGTTGCCGCCGCCTCCAGCATCTGTAACCGTATTACCGGGTTCAAGGTTTCATACGGTCGCCACAAACTTTGCCCAGCACGCAGCGGATGCCCGCAGCCTTCCCAGACTTGGCGGAGATACCCCGCGCAGGTTCCGCACGCGGAAAGCGGGGTGTTCAGCTCATCGAGCAGCGTGCGAAGAAGTCGAAACCACAATCCGGCGTGGATGCGTCGGCGCGGCAGCTCCACGTGACCGGTCGTCAGTGCCTGCCAGGTACGCTGATCCATCGCCGCAATCGCGTCGCTGGCGGTGCGCGGTTCGGCGTCGGCGTTCTCCCAGCCGAGAAACCGCCCAGGCACTCCCCAATAGGATTCCAGCCAGCAGCCATGCAGCGGGCAGCTCAGCATCAGGGGCAGCTTCCAAGCGAGCAGTACGGCTTGGTTCTCTGGATCGTTTAGGCAGAGCGGACAGGCGCGGTGTATCGGCTGGCCGGGCAGCCAGGCACGCCAGCTCGTGATGGATCGTGTCTTTCGGCGGAGTCTTGGCAGCAGCACCGAGAGCTGAAATGCATAGGTTTCCAAGGCGTCTGGAATCTTGTCATCAAGGCTGTCCAGTAGCCAAGGCACCCATCCGGCGAAACTCATACAGCGCAGCCGGTCCAGCTCGATGCCGCTCCGCTGGGAGAGCATCGTCAGCAGCGACAGTGGTGGCGCAGTGTCCAAGTCATCGACCTGACCGTAGCCAAGATCGTGCTCCAGCAGCTCGGACAGTTCCATGTGATAGCAAAGGGCCACGCGGTTGAGCCACGAAGACAGGGCTTCGCCTTCCCTGGGAGCCGGATGCAATGGCCAGCGCAGCGCTGGCTTCACATCAGTTCCCGCTCGAATTGCCGACGCCGCTCGCTGGGTCCGGTGTAATCGGCCATGCCGAGCGTGCGGTGGTTGATCGCTTCCTCTCCGCTCTCCACGGCGGCGACGGCCGCTGCCATCAACAGGTGTGCCAACTCGCCAATGGTGCCCTCGCTACGCGTGAGCAGGTAGCGGGCCATATCCAGCGTGGCAATCGACGAAGGTCGCCGTAGCGGGAGCGAAGCCGCGAAGCTGGCCAGCAGTGAGCAGCAATCGTCGTTGGCCTCCCATACCGGCAGCAGCATCGGCTCGAACCGGTTCTCCAACTGATCGTCCGAACGGATGACCAGATAGGCGTCGCGTGTGCCGACCCCGGCCAGCGGAATGCGCAGCTCGTTGCCGAGAAAGCGCAGCAGGTTGAGAAATTCCCGGCGGTTGACGCTATTGCCGGCCAGGACGTTGTGCAGTTCGTCGATCACCAGCATACGCACACCGACCTTGCGCAGCAGTGCCAGAGCCAGTTGCTCCATTTCCGGCAACCGTGGGCGTGGGCGCAGCGGCGCGCCCATCGCGGCGAGCAGCGCGACGTAGAAGCGGATCACGGACGGCTCGGACGGCATCTGCACGACCAACACTGGGATGTACTCCTGGTCGGCGTCGGAGCTGGCCGGGTGGGTGCGGCGGAACTTCTCGACGATCATCGACTTGCCATTGTTGGTCGGGCCGACCAGCAGCAGGTTGGGCATGCGTTGCTTGTTTGGCCACGCATAAAGGGCTTCCAGCCGGTTCAGCGCCTCGACCGCGCGCGGATAGCCGATCCAGCGGTCGGCGCGAAGGCGCTGGATGCGCTCGTCCGCCGGCAGCCGAGCCAGCCCCTGCGCCGCCGGCAGCAGGTGGGACAGGTCGATGATGGGATATTGGTCCACGGCTACCACTCCTCAATCTGGTCGAACGGTTTGGCGGGCGGCAAGTTGTCTGCCTGCGGGTCGGC
This sequence comes from Pseudaeromonas pectinilytica, assembly GCF_054780855.1. Lineage (NCBI taxonomy): Bacteria > Pseudomonadati > Pseudomonadota > Gammaproteobacteria > Aeromonadales > Aeromonadaceae > Pseudaeromonas > Pseudaeromonas pectinilytica. The sequence continues at coordinate 15,630 of NZ_BAAGVN010000128.1, read as the reverse complement.
AATATCCGTATCCGGCGGAACGGGCTTGTCCGGCCGAGCTGATGTCTTGAGATGCTGGCGGCGATCCGCGTCACGCCGCGCCTTGCGTGTGGCCTTCTGCGCGCTGGTCACAATCTCACGCATCTGGCCGATCATGCGGAACAGCGCCGACTCATCCACCTGTTCGCGCCCTTGCTGCCGCAGTTTCGCCAGCGCCTGCCGTTGTTCCCACAAGGTGACAGCCGGATGTGACAAGGTACGGTAGGGAATTTCCAGGTAGTGCTGCCCCTCCGGTTCCAGCACCCAGATGCGGCTGATGTCGCGCTGGTCGCGCCGGATCAGGAAGGCGGGTAAACGGTCGCGCCGAGCGATCCACGGTTTGAGCGCGTCAGCGTAGTAGTGGATGTGGTCGATGACGAAGCCAGTGCGGGTCAGGGTGCGGCGGAGGATGGGCAGAAAATCGACCAGAAAAGCTGTGGCGCGAGTGACGACGGCCGGTACGCCGGCACGCGCCACGGCCTCGGCCCAGCGCGCGGCCGGCGGTTGGAGCAGGCCGTTGTGCACCGAACCGTGGTAGGTGCCGACCGCCAATGTGAGCCAGCGCTCTAGCTCGCGCAGCGTCAGGGCGGCCTTGTTTTCGGAATCGTAGTCGCCGCGCTGGTCAGGGTTGGAGAAGGTCGTTCCCGGCAGTTCGTCGTGAATCATCTGCATCGCCGTGCCGATGATCCGTTCCACGATGCCCCCATAGTGGGGCTGTCCCAGCGGGCGATAGTCCAGCCGGATGCCATGCTGCTCGCAGCCACGGCGCAGCGCTTCGCTCTTGAACTCGGCCGCGTTGTCCAAGTAAAGCAGTATGGGCTTGCCGCTCATCGGCCAGTCCATTTCCACGTTCAGCCCTTCCAGCCAGGGACGCTTGTCGCAGGCGATATGCGCCAGGCACAGACCGACCGAGACGGCAGACGGCGCTTCCAGCGTGACGACCATACCGAGCACGCAGCGGGTGAACACGTCGATGGCTAGGGTCAGGTACGGGCGGCCAATCGGTTGCCGGTCGCGCTCATCGACTACGATCAGGTCGATGACCGTATGGTCTATCTGCACCTGCTCCAGCGGCGCGGTCACGGCAGGAGGCTCGCCGCCAACACCTTGTAGGTCACGAGCGGCATCCTGGCCTTCCCGTCGGCGAATGACCTTGCGCGGGTCAAGGCTAGCGATCCGTAAGGCCACGGTATTGCGCGCCGGCACTCGCAGTTTTTGAGCCTTGCACACCTGAGTGACTTCGCGGTGAAAGGCCGCTAGGCTGCGCTTCTGCTTGGTCAGGAACCGCTTTTGCAGTAGCTCGTGGATGACGCGCTCGACCGGTTCCGGCAAGCGCCCCTTGCCTTTACCTCCACCGGACTGGCCGGGCACCAGATCCGTCACGAGGCCGCTGCCTTGCCGGGCACGCCGGATCAGAACGTACACCTGCCGCCGAGACAAGCCCAGCGCCTGAGCCGCCATATCGGCCGCTTCGTGCCCGACCGTCTCCGACTGCGCCAACGGGCCGATGATCTCCGCACGACGGCGCGCACGCTCCCAAGCCTCATCAGGCAGAGTGGCCACGCCTTGTTCTGGAATCCGTGGGGTGTCCGTCGCCATGCTCACCTCGCTTTGGTGCACACGAGTATTGAGCATAGTCGAGATTGGTGCAGATCACTTCTGATATTGAACTGTCAGGAGCTGGCTGCACAACAGCCATTATGCCCAATCAACTGGTGCAGTCGTCTTCTGAAAATGACATAAATTGTCCACAACCAATTTAGCTATTCATGTTGGCCAGATCGACGCCAGAGTAGCGTCGGCCATTGACTTCAGTGTTGCACCAAGTGATACAATGAGTCATGAGAGTTTTCAAGACACGGGTATTTGATCGTTGGGCTGGGAAAGCTGGCGTCACCGACACCGCTTTGTTGAAGGCCGTTTCAGATATTGAACGCGGGCTGATTGATGCGGATCTGGGTAGCAACCTGTTCAAGCAAAGGGTGGCGCTACCTGGACGAGGCAAAAGCGGTAGCACGCGCACTTTGCTGGCCACACGGTTCGCTGGCACGTTGTACTTTCTTTTCGGGTTTGAGAAGAAAGATCGCGACAACATCACCCAGCGCGAGTTGGGGATTTACCAGAGCCTCGCGAGCACATTGGTCGTGCTCAGTAACGATCAGATTGAAACCGCGTTGAAAGCCAACGAATTGATGGAGGTGCAGCATGAGCCGAATGATTAACGAAGCCCTGGAAACGATGCGTGGTTTGCATGACATCGGCGCAGTGAACAAGCAAACATTGCGTGACTTTGAAACACAATGCCTGCCACCGCCGGCCTACACGGCGGAAATGATCCGGCGCTTGCGGGAGAGCCTGCACATCAGTCAGGCCGTCTTTGCTGCCTACCTCAACGCCAGTATCTCTACCGTTCAGAAGTGGGAAAACGGAGATAAAAAACCCAGTGGGGCTGCGGCACGATTGCTTTCAGTGATTGAACGCAAGGGGCTGGAAGTGCTGGTTTGAACAAGCTGCCTGTAGCGAGAGACGCAGCAACCGATCAAATTTTGGTGAAGTCATTCGTCATTTTTCTATGATCGGCAGCTTTCGGCCACAACCAGCCGTAGCATTCCCGAAAAATCGAGCTATCCGAACGGCAGTTAACTCATCAGAGATCAGTCATTCGTAGCCTTCAGGTCACTGGCAAGTAATCGGCCTTATGTGGAGCTCCACATAAGGCCGAATAGTTACCTTCGTTAAATCCTCATCAAACGAACCTGTAGAAATGGCCTGCGAACGACAGCCAGATCAACTCCCCAGAAAATTGATCTACGGCAAGCCTTGTCGTTTTCCCCGGCCTATAATTCATATGAATAATGACCGTATGGTCAGTAACTGATCGGGTGACTTATGGAACGCGGGCGTTTGAAGAAGTTTTTCATTTTTAGCCTTTTTTTGGCGTTGACCTCAACAGGCGGGTATTTCCTCTATCAGCAGCGTCCTGCCAGCTTGCCAGCGGGGCTTGCGTCGGGGAACGGGCGGTTGGAAGCGGTTGAGGTGGATATTGCGACCAAGATTGCCGGGCGGCTGGCGGAGTTGGGGCCGCATGAGGGCGACACGGTCGAGGCGGGGGCGGTGGTGGCGCGACTGGATGCGGACGATCTGCGCGCCCAGTTGCGGGCGGCCGAGTCGCAGGTGGTGCAGGCGCGCAGGGCGGTTGAGGAGTCGCAAGCCGGGGTGCGCAAGTCGCGTACCGATGTGTCGCTGGCGGGCAAGACCTTGAAGCGTTCGGAAAGCCTGGTCGAGAAGGGCTTCATCAGCAAGAGCAGGCTGGATACCGACCAGACCGGCATGGAAGGCGCGATGGCCGGCATGGATCAGGCGCAGAGCCGGGTGGCCGAGGCGGAGGCGGCTTTGGCTGCCGCCGTGGCGAAGATGGATAGTTTGCAGGCAACGCTGAACGATACCTCTCTCAAGGCGCCGATCAGCGGCCGCGTACTCTACCGGTTGGCCGAGCCGGGCGAGGTGCTGGCGGCGGGCGGCAAGGCGCTGACCCTGCTCGATCTTTCGGACATGTACATGACGATCTACCTGCCGACCGACAAGGCCGGCCAGGTGGCGCTGAACAGCGAAGCGCGCATCTTGCTCGACGCCTTGCCGGGACAGCCGATTCCGGCGGTGGTCAGCTTCGTGGCGCCGAAAGCGCAATTCACGCCGCGTGAAGTCGAAACGCGTACCGAGCGGGAAAAGCTGATGTTCCGCATCAAGGTCAAGCCCGACCCCGCCTGGCTGGTGGCGCATCGCGATCTGGCCAAGGGCGGTTTGCCGGGCGTGGCCTATGTGCGCCTCGACGCCAACGCGCCGTGGCCGGCCAACCTCCAGATCGACGGGAAGTAAATCGTCATGGACCGCGTGCCGGTCGCCAAACTTGCCGGCGTCAGCCACCGTTATGGGGCGGTGACGGCGCTGGAGGCGGTCGATGTCGTTTTGCCGGCCGGCTGCATGGTCGGTCTTATCGGGCCGGATGGCGTTGGCAAGTCGTCGCTACTGGCGCTGGTTTCCGGGGCGCGGCAGATTCAGGCGGGCAAGGTTGAAGTGCTGGGCGGTGACATCGGCGACCGCCGTTTCCGTGCCTCGGTGCAGCCGCGCATCGCCTACATGCCGCAGGGTCTGGGCCGGAATTTGTACCCGACGCTGTCGGTGTTCGAAAACGTCGATTTCTTCGGCCGGCTGTTCGGGCAGGGCAAGCGCGAGCGCGAGCAGCGCATTGCCGAACTGCTGGCCAGCACGGGTTTGTCGCCCTTCCGCGACCGGCCGGCCGCCAAGTTGTCGGGCGGCATGAAGCAGAAGCTCGGCCTGTGCTGCGCCTTGATCCACGATCCCGACCTGCTGATTCTCGATGAGCCGACGACCGGCGTCGATCCGTTGTCGCGTCGCCAGTTCTGGGAGCTGATCGACAGCATCCGCGCCCGCCGGCCGGGCATGAGCGTGCTGGTGGCGACGGCCTACATGGAGGAGGCCGAGCGCTTCGACTGGCTGGTGGCGATGGATGGCGGCAAGGTAATCGGCACCGGCACCCCGGCCGAACTGCGGGCGCAGACCGGGCAGACCACGCTCGACGGCGCCTTCATCCGCCTGCTGCCGGAGGAGCGCCGGCAGGCACACCATGAATTGGTGATTCCGCCGCGCGTCGGCGATGGCGGCACTTACGCCATCGAGGCTGACGGCCTGTCGCAGCGTTTTGGCGATTTTACGGCGGTCGACCACGTCAGCTTTAAGATCGAGCGCGGCGAAATCTTCGGCTTTCTTGGCTCGAATGGCTGCGGCAAGACGACGACGATGAAGATGCTGACCGGCCTGCTGCCGCCGACCGAGGGCGTGGCCAAGCTGTTCGGCAAGGCCGTCGATGCCGGCGATCTCGAAACACGCAAGCAGGTCGGCTACATGTCGCAGTCCTTCTCGCTGTACGGCGAACTGACGGTGCGTGCCAACCTCGACCTGCACGCGCGGCTCTTCCATCTGCCGGACGACCGGCGCGGCCCGCGCATTGCTGAACTGATGCAACGTTTCGGGCTGGAACCCTACGCCGACAAGGCCGCCGCTGAACTGCCGCTTGGCATACGCCAGCGCCTGTCGCTGGCCGTGGCGGTGGTGCATGAGCCGAAGCTGCTGATCCTCGACGAGCCGACTTCCGGCGTCGACCCGGTGGCGCGTGACCAGTTCTGGGCGTTGCTGGTTGAGTTGTCGCGCCAGCAGGGCGTCACCATTTTCATCTCGACGCACTTTATGAACGAGGCCGAGCGTTGCGACCGCATTTCGCTGATGCACGCCGGCAAGGTGCTGGCCAGCGACACGCCGGCCGGCCTCTGCGCGGCACGCGGCCAACCGAATCTTGAGGCGGCTTTCATCAGCTATCTGGAAGAGGCGACAGGGGTCGAAAAAGCGCCTGTTGCACCCCAAGGGCACTTCCTGCGGGGCGCGGTCGACCCCGAAAAACAGGCAAAAATGGAGGTCGACCGCAGCAGCAACAAAGGCGGGCCAAGCGCCTTCAGCGCCCGCCGCCTGCTCGGCTACGCCTACCGCGAGGCGCTCGAACTGCGCCGCGACCCGATCCGCCTGGCTTTCGCCTTGCTCGGCTCAGTGTTGCTGATGTTCGTGCTCGGCTTTGGCATTTCGCTTGATGTCGAAGGGCTGCGCTTTGCCGCGCTGGACCGCGACCAGTCGCCGGAAAGCCGCGCCTACATCCAGAACATTGCCGGCTCGCGCTATTTCATCGAACGCCCGCCCATCATCGACGATGCCGATCTCGACCGCCGCATGCGAAACGGCGAACTGGCGCTGGCCATCGACATTCCCGCCGATTTCGGCCGCGATTTGCGGCGCGGCCACTGGCCGGAAATCGGCGTCTGGGTCGATGGCGCCATGCCGTATCGCGGCGAAACCGTGCGCGGCTACATGCAGGGCATGCACCTGCAATACGTGCAGCAGATCTTCCGCGAGGCGACCGGCGTCGAGACGGCCTACCCGGTCAATATCGTTTCCCGCTACCGCTACAACCAGGATTTCAAGAGCATCTACGCGATGGTGCCGGCAGTGATTCCGATCCTGCTGATCTTCATCCCGGCCATCCTGATGGCGCTCGGCGTCGTGCGCGAGAAGGAACTCGGCTCGATCACCAACCTCTACGTGACGCCGGTGACGCGCCTCGAATTCCTGCTCGGCAAGCAGTTGCCGTACATCGTCGTGGCGCTCATCAGCTTCGTGCTGCTGGTCATCCAGTCGCAACTCATGTTCCATGTGCCGATCAAGGGCAGCCTGCTGGCGCTGAGTTTCGGCGCTTTTCTCTACGTGATCGCCACCACCGGCTTCGGCCTGTTGATCTCGACCTTCACCAGCACGCAGATCGCTGCGCTGTTTGGTACGGCGATCCTGACCATCCTGCCTACCGTCAGCTTCTCCGGGCTGACGACGCCGGTGGCTGCGCTGGAAGGGGCGAGTTACTGGATCGGCCAGTTCTTCCCGGCCAGCTATTTCCTGATCATCAGCCGTGGCACCTTCACCAAGGCGCTCGGCTTCGCCGACCTCTGGCCGCAGTTCATCGCGCTGGCCTGCTTCATTCCGGTGTTGACCGCACTTTCGGTGGCGCTGCTCAGGAAGCAGGAGAAATAGCCATGCGCTTCGTCACGCTATCCAACATCTACCGCTTGGGCTTGAAGGAGTTGCAAAGCCTGCGCGCCGACAAGGTGCTGCTGATCCTGATCTGCTGGGCTTTTTCGGGCGCCATCTACACGGCGGCGACCGGCGCCTCGCAGGAGCTGCGCAATGCGCCGGTCGCCGTGGTTGACGAAGACCAGTCGCCGTTGTCGCGGCGTATCGTCGGCGCGTTTTACCCGCCGTATTTCCGTCCACCGCAACAGACGACACTGGCCGAACTGGACAAGGGCATGGATTCCGGGCGCTACAACTTCACGCTGGTCATCCCGCCCAACTTCCAGCATGACGTGGAAACCGGCCGTAAGCCGGACATCCAGCTTAATATCGACGCGACGATCATGAGCCAGGCCTTTATCGGCGCCACCTACATCAAGACCATCGCGCTCGGCGAAGTGAACGAATACCTGACCGGCACCCGCGACAGTGCCGAATCGCCGATCAAGCTGACCACCCGTGTGCGCTTCAACCCCAACCTGATCGGCGTCTGGTTCGGCGGCGTCATGGAGGTGATCAACAACGTCACCATGCTGACCATCATCCTGGTCGGCGCCGCCTTCATCCGCGAACGGGAACACGGCACCATCGAACACCTGCTGGTGATGCCGCTGACGCCCTTCGAGATCATGATGGCCAAGATCTGGGCCAACGGGCTGGCGGTGCTGATTGGTGTCACGTTTGCGCTGCTGGTGATGGTGCAGCAGGTGTTGAAAGTGCCGATTGCCGGCTCGCTGCCGCTGTTCCTGGCGGCGGCCGCCTGCTACCTGTTTGCGGCGGCCTCCATCGGCATTTTCCTCGGTACGCTGGCCCGCTCGATGCCGCAGTTTGGCTTGCTCGTCATTCTCAGTATCATTCCGCTGTTAATGCTTTCCGGCGGCGTTTCGCCGCGCGAGAGCATGCCGCAGCTAGTGCAGAACATCATGCTGGCTGCGCCGACCACTTACTTCGTCCGCCTGGCGCAGGCCATCCTCTACCGGGGTGCAGGCTTCGACGTGATCTGGCGCGATCTGCTGGCCATGACCGGCGTCGGCGCCTGCTTCTTCACGGTGGCGCTGCTACGCTTCCGCAGGGCGGTGACGCAGACGCAGGTTTGAATCAGACGCCGTTTGAAGCCTCTAAGCGCATCGTAAATCTGGCAGGCTTTCTCGCAACCGCTCACAGTGGGCATTTCCGAACAGGCCAAGCCGTTTGGTATTAAGCGTGAGACTCTGGCTGGCAGGTTTATGACCAGCAACCGGCCATATCACTTTCAATTGTCATCAGGCCGGATTGGGCACAAACCGGAAGCCCATAACTCGATGGGATGACGAGGTTTTCTAACTGTAAAGCCAAATCATTAACGATGACAAACGCCTAACCAGGTTTTCCGTTCCACTGCGCCCCAAACCCCATCTTCCTACAGGGGACTTTCACCCCATCAGTTCATGCCCATGCTGGGCGTACACAAGCCGATGCACGCGGAGCCAGCTACGCTCCACAATTTTTGTGGTGCCGCTGCGCTCTTTTACCACAAAAATTTTTCCACTACGCCGGCCCGGTGATCAACCCACTCCGCGGGTTCTTCGTTGGGCTGTTGATCTCCCTCGCTAGCAAAAACCTCGGTCGTTGGTTGTTGCTTAGTAGCCGGCAGCGTAGGTTCCGGTTCCCCCATTACGCTTGCAACGACACTAGCAATTCCCCATGGGTCATTTGTTGCTGGCGCTTCTGGCTTTACATTTTGGTCGGCAAATTTGCCGCCTTGATTCGTACTGTTACTGTGAGGATTCTGTTCGTGTTCGTTCGTCATCATGGTCGCCTAATTGGTGGCTCTATCTCGCCGTTACGCATCCACTCAAATGGAGTGGCGTTACTGACACTCTTGCTCGTCGCCAAGCTCTTCGTTGGTCATTCCGTTGTCCGCATCACCAGGCTGAAGAATTGGCGCGAAAGAAATCTGACGACGAACCGGATCGACTAACAGGATGAAGGCATCACCCGCCAACGCTCTCAGTGCAGATTGCACGGTCACATAGGAAAACTTTCTCTGAATACTTGGCAGCTGGAGAGCCAACATGATCTTGGTTTGCTCAGGGAGTTTTTCTGCATCCATCAATGTGTAGCCAGTTTGGTCTAGCGTGTATCTCACAGCTTGCCCGACCGTCATGACCGTTGGTGGGAACGTGAAGCTCACAACCGTTAGCAGCGGGTTAGACTGACGCAGTTCAGGGGTCGTATTGATCGACGTGTAGCGAGATATTGAGTGTCGGTTGTTGGTGTCGGCCGCAACCGCCTTGCCACCAACAAGCAGCGTGAGCGTGATGACGACGGGTAGTAGTTTCTGATGTCTCATGATGCCATTCCGGGATGTTTAACTGTGGACATTCTACCACCCACTGTTCAAGCAAATTGCATGGGACAAGGGCGCGTCAATTTCGACAGTGAGTGAGCGACCCGGTGTAGCAAACCACGCAATCCAACCCCCCGCTTTAGCGCATCAGATGCACGTTCAATGATGGTCTGTTTGATTGAGTTTGGCTGGTGGTGCTGTATTAACTACAGCTTGCTTGCTGGTGGGGATAAGGCGGAGGAAAACTGACTGCGAATATTTGGCGTGGAGCAGAATGAGCATTATTTGTGGCGTGGGTGATTGTGTATTCGTTGTCGCCATCTAATTTATTTTCGTGCGGTAGAAATTATTAAGGCGCCCATATGGCGCCTTAAAAGAAATTGATTCGCTATTAGTGTCAGAGGGGTGGTTTATTAACACGCCCTAATTGGTTGCTCAGTTGGGAGGAGGATTAACCCCGGCCTATGTCACTCCCTTGGCCTTTCGCTGTGCCAGGGCGGGAGCATACTTTGATTTAGGATGATTTTTGCTCAAAAATGGCGTGCCAAATTGCATAAGTCATCAGAAAAATTCATTTTCAAGCGGGAATTTTAACGTCATGCACCTAATGGATAAAAATCATACGAAGTATGCTCCCGCCCTGTCGCTGTGCCGGGCTAGCCCCGACTACATGGCCGTTCGTTTTAACCGACGAACTGCGCGGCGTCGTTTGTCATGTCAAACATGACGGTGTGAATGTACTCGGTCCTGGCGATTCGATCAACCAAGCCAAGATCAACGGCCAGAGCAAGGGAATGGAAGGGCAAGGGAATGGGCAGTCTGCGCTGCCCTTACCCTTAAAGGGGGGTGCGGGGGGAAATGAGGCCTAGAGATTATGCGGCTTGATGGGCAGGAAAAATGCCCGATCGGTAATGGGGGGGGTCATTACCGATCGGGGTGGACCGGTAATGGGGGGGGTCATTACCGGTCAAAGAATGGCCAATTACTCAGCTTTTCGGATTTGCATGGGTCTTTTTCCTGGGTGGTACAAGCTGTCGATCGGTAATGGGGGGTGCCATTACCGGTCCAAAATGCCCGATCGGTAATGGGGGGGGTCATTACCGATTGTTCCGCACGAGTCTTGTTTTGGCCTAAAATCCCGCCCGATCGGTAATGGGGGGGGGCATTACCTGTTTCGTCTGAATCCCGGTTTGATGGGTTTTGACCGAATATCGCGCTTGCAGTCGGTCTACTGCGAGAGATTTTTTTTTCAGATTCCCGCTGTTTCGTGATCCGTGTCAACTTTTGGGGGCTCGATCGGTAATGGGGGGGGTCATTACCGATCGGGGCTTTAGACGCGAAACCATCAATCAGCACAAAAGGAAAAGCCCACTAGGTGGGCTTTGGTGTCCTGCCTATAGCGCGTTCCCGCTTTGCACGAAGAGCTATTTGAGCATTTAGCTTTTCCAACTCCTGTTGGTAGATGGATAAGCTGATTTTCTGGCCTGTAGTTAAATTAACGTCCAGGTTTTCGAAATTAGCACATCGCTGCTGACTACCGACGACGTACCACCTCAAATATATCCGGCCATAACTCTTTGATGGAATAACCCGGATGTTATGGCAAATATTTATCGGATAGCGCGGAAAACCTCGCCGTTCAGGGCGAGGATGAATAGCGCAACGGCGAAGCCGTTCTGAGGGCTACGCCGGAGTTTGTTGCTGCTCAATATACTGCCGAATGATCTCAATCGGCGCACCACCACAGCTCCCTGCAAAATAACTGGGCGACCAGAGCGCACCGCCCCAGAGTTTCTTTTTGATCGAAGGGTAATTCTTTTTTCGGATCATCCGGCTGGAAACGCCTTTCAAGCTATTCACCAATGCAGATACCGACACTTTGGGCGGGTAATTCACCAGCAAATGCACATGATCATCCTCACCGTCGAACTCAACCAGCTCTGATTCAAAATCAAGACAGACCTTTTCAAAAAAGATTTTTAGATCATCCAGCACTTCTTTGGTAAAGACATTACGGCGGTATTTTGTCACAAAGACCAAATGAACGTGCATCCTGAAAACGCAGTGTCTACCACGTCTTAAATCACTTTCTTTTTGCATAGACCAACCTATAATCAAGGAACATCCTCCAGTATGAGCAAGCCATGCAACGACTGCAAGCCTACAAATTCGAGCTGATCGCCACTGGAGAGCAGCAGCGCCAGATGCGCCGTTTCTCTGGTGCCTGTCGGTTCGTCTATAACAAGGCACTGGCGTTGCAAAAAGAACGACATGAGCAGGGCGAGAAAAAGCTCTCGGCCTTTGAGCTGAACAACCTGCTGCCCCAGTGGAAGGCTGTGCCGGAAACAGCCTGGCTGGCTGATTCTCCTTCGCAAACACTGCAACAGGTGCTGAAAGATTTAGATCGGGCGTACAAAAATTTCTTTGCCAAACGAGCAGACTTCCCGCGCTTCAAAAAGAAGGGTCAGTCAAATAGCTTCCGCTATCCTCAGGGGGTGAAACTGGAGCAAGGCAATAATCGACTCTTCCTGCCCAAGCTCGGCTGGCTGCGTTACCGCAACAGCCGGACGGTGGAAGGTGAGATTAAAAACGTCACGGTCAGTCAGGTTTGTGGTAAGTGGTATGTGTCGATCCAGACCGAGCGGGAAGTTGAAATTGACGTGCATCAGGGCGATGCTATCGGCATTGACATGGGCATTGCCCGCTTTGCCACCCTGTCCGATGGCCGTTTCTACGCCCCGCTCAACAGTTTCAAACGGCACGAAACCGCTTTGCGCAAGGCGCAGCAGGCTATGAGCCGCAAGGTAAAATTCAGCAATAACTGGAAAAAGGCCAAAGCCAAAGTTCAGCGCATTCATTCCAATATCGGCAACAGCCGCCGTGACTACCTGCATAAAACCTCAAACGACATTAGCAAAAACCACGCGATGGTGTGTGTTGAGGATTTGCAGGTCAAAAACATGTCAAAATCAGCGGCAGGAACCGCCGAGCAACAGGGTAGGAATGTCAGGGCGAAGTCAGGCCTGAATAAAGCTATTCTCGATCAAGGTTGGTTTGAGTTCCGTCGCCAGCTCGATTACAAGCTGGCATGGAATGGCGGCCACCTGATCGCCGTTCCACCGAAAAACACCAGCCGGACGTGTCCGTGCTGTGGTCACATATCGAAGGATAACCGCGCCACGCAAGCTCGGTTTGCCTGTGTGGAATGTGGCTTTGAAGATAACGCCGATGTGGTTGGTGCGATCAACGTATTAAGGGCGGGACACGCCCGATTAGCCTGTGAAGTGAGTGGTGCGACAATGCCGCCAGCAACAGGAACCCGCCGAGGTGAGTTAGGCGTTCGCGTCTAGCCACGGTAGGAATCCCCTCACTTTAGGGAGGGGAGGATGTCAATATATCTTCGTTCCACTGCGCTACAGCTTTATCTATCTTTGAAACAACACCCTCTATTGGAATATCACAGAGGGTGTCGATGCCTTCCAGGCTCACGCGCATCGCAATCAGACGTTCAACGTAACAGTTGTTTCGGCCTCGAAATATCCTTGCGATCTGTCGCCAGAACTACGCTGCGCAGATGAATGGATTTCCGGGGCAAACTGGTTACGCACTGTTCCTTCGATATGTTCTTTCGTTGGTATAATCTGCAGCTTCTTGTAGTGCTCGAACGCATCACGCGCACGCTGATTGTTAGCAGCAATGTCGTTTCGATCGACATCATAATGCCGATATGACGCGCACATACTGATCGCAGAGCGACACAGCTTAACGGCTTCACCGAGGTACGAGTTCTTTGCTGGAGTTGTGATTACGCCGTAGTGAGTTGCTTGCATGACGCGAGTAACGTACTTATCTATGGCTAGCACAAGGAACAGAAATCGATAGTAGATCACGGAACCACTTCGCACAGAAAACGTCACCGGATTGGTTGATAGTGCATTTGAGTATGAGAAACTGGCGGGCAGTTTACTCTCCAGGAATGCATTAAGGTGTTCGAGTTTGTCTGCAATGTCTCAAGGTGGATGTTTCAGCCGTAGCGCTCTGTGCATCAACTGTCTCGTTCTGGCGGTTTTCGGCCTCCAGTTTGCGGCGCTTCACTTGGGCTGCATTTTTTCGCAGGGTTTGTTCGAGGGCCGCCCGGTATTGGATATTCCCCCGCATAAATCCGACAAGACGAGGAAAATCCAAGCTCAGATTTTTGCATAGCCGTTTGGCGGTAGGGTGCGTTGCCCGAGGGGAGTGATTGGGGCGGAAGTTCAATATGAAGTCCCGATCACCAGGTTGCGTTTCCATGGGTACATCCACATCCGAGGTTAGCTCGATGTCAAACAGCTTGATGATGGCCCGTTCTGGCGAGAATCGCTGATTCAGCACCAGATGAGAGATCCGGTAAAACAGTTGGCGCCGGCGCAGCATCTTGGCTTCCTCATTGGCGAGGGCCAGCCACGTTTCATCAGCTGTTGGGGTTAACAGCGTACTGGCCGTAATCGGCATGATGGATGCTGCCAGGCGGCCCTTTTCCACGACTCGAGGCTCGAATTCGACGATCTGCCCGACAAATGGCAGGGACTCATCGATCCAGTGCGCCGGAGTCAGGAGATATTCATTGGCAGCCATATCGCGGATGATCCCGGTGGGACCGGATGGCGACATGCTGGTGGAAAAAACAAAGCCCCGGATCGTGTCTGGAATGGCGTCTGTTTGTTGGTTGTCCTCATCCTCGTAGTCGAAGTCGTCCTCGAGGTCATCTTGGTGGTGGGTCATAGAGTTGTTTCCTTTTGGTATAACCACAGACGCGGGATAAGCGGCTCGTCGGCGGTGGATTTGGGTCTGCGCGGAGCGCGACGGTTGTTGGCATCATAGTCTGGCAGCTCGCCCATGGCTATTTTGTTTGGAGACAAGATCAGCAATGGGGTAGATGCAACGACCATTTTAGGGCCTGCAGCAGTTGTTAGCCAGGCCTGCGGCTGAACCGGAAGTGGGCGTCGGATCTGCAGTTGGGCGTCGGCCGGCAAGCTGGCCAATAACTCCTTCTCCTTCTCCAGCTGCTCGATCCAGTCGCTGGGGTCGATCATTGACTTGGGTGGGCACTGCTGGGCGTGAGCAATGGAGCGCAACAGGCTATCGCGGGTTACGTTTTTTTGGCTGTTTTTGTGAGCCCAGCAAAACGAGACGCTCCGGACCTCCAGCGAGGGCAGGGGGATCTGGCGATAGAGTTGCAGGGTCATTAGGCCCGGGAACATGCTTCTGCTATGCAGGAACTCGTGACGATCTTCGGGGTGCGAGAGCGCAGGGGCTGATGTCACCAGCGACTTGAACTCTTCGCGGTCGGCGTTGATCTGCAGCACGATGCCCGCGAGCAGGTCATTATCATCGGAGTGAACCTGGATCGCGCCCGGGAGGCGGAAAACCAAGCGTGTGTTTTCTCCTGGGAATGCACTGAGGCGGCCCCAGGCATCAATGGCGGCCATCAACGCTTCATGGCCGGAGAAATGCTGGGTCGGGATGAATACCTCGTTGCGAGTTTCGGCGTCTGGGTCGTGCGGAGGCAGCGCAAACACTTTGGCCTGGATGAGCTGTGCGCCGATCAGGTATTCACGGAGTAGCGCCAGCTGCTGAACTTGGCGCGTCATGATGTCATGTAGACGAATGGAGAGTTGCGATAGTTCCATAGCAGGTGGCCCCGACGTGATGTTTGTTGTGCATATTATGAGCGATGTTTTGATGATTCTCAACCATCATACCCCTACAAGGTGAGCTATTCCTCGTCGCCACTCCCGGCGGCCGGTCAACATTTCTCTCCCTGAACCAGCCTCGTCGTGCCGGGTTCCTTTCTCAACTTTGCGTTTATCCGGATAGCTTGCTGGTGGCTGAATTTACACAGTCTTCTTGCCGGACCGCCCGGCGGGCGCGTAAGAGAAAGGGGAAGAGAGAGAAGAAAGAGAAAGAGAGAAGAGATTTACACCGAAGCATCGGCGCGACATCCAAAAGAGCAGGTTTAGCAGGAGGTAGAGCGCGGTGGATGTATCTCACATAGGGGTATGATGGTTGAGACTTTTCACCTCTCCCACCCCAAAAGGTTGCAACCGCAGCCCAAGGAATGGCGGAAGCCGATGCCGTCGCTACCGATTGGCTGAGTAAACTGAAAGAACAGGCCGCAGCCACGCTCCCATAAAAAAGCCAGTCTCGAGGACTGGCTTTTGGGTTTGTGCGCCCAGCATGGGCGCATGCCTGCGGGTGAAAGTCCCGCCGTAAGTTGATCACAGCGAACGAAGTGAAGCGCAACTGCATGAGGGCGACCGAGTGTGGGGAGGAAGCGTGGAGCATAAACCGCGAGTCGATGAACAAGAATCGGATAGAAGGCGCTGCCGAGCAGGGCGAGTGGGCATAAGACCGCGAAGCTCTCGTGATCAAGGCGAAGTGGCGTAGATCCGGCGATTGTGCGGTGAAGGTGTGCGTTCTTACCTGGGGAGATCTCGCCTTGTGGCTGAAAGGCCGACGCCGAGTGGCGGAGCGAGAAGTCATAGATGGTCGCCCCCGGTTTGCCAAGCTCTCAATCGATGACAGTGAGTAAGGTGGAGATTGCAGCCATAGATCCG
>NZ_BAAGVN010000127.1:0-55217 GCF_054780855.1 Pseudaeromonas pectinilytica | reverse complement strand
ACCAAGAGCCCAACAGTGCAAAATCCTGGTTATCGGGTGGGGTGAAAATAGTCAACAACACGTAAAGGGAACAGCGCCGTAAAAGAAGAACCATAGGAGTCCACAATGAAGGCAGTGATTTGTCTGTTTGCGATGTTGTTGGCGATGCCGACTTGGGCGGAGATCTCGATCGATTCGAACGGGATCCGCATCAATACTCAGGATGAGCAGGAAGTGAATAAATGGAAGGAGAAGCATCGCAACGATTGCAGCAGCATAAAAATCGGTGAATTGACGATCAAGAGTGATGGCTGCGGCGAGGCCAGTAGTAAATCCAATCGCAGCGTACAGGGTGACAATAATCCGGGACAGGGCCACGACAAGTCCAAGCCCAAGAAGCAGAAGTAAGCTCGCACATCGAGCTTATGAGGTTGCCTATTCAGCCCGGTGTATACCGGGCTGATTGATTTGGGCGGGTTCCTAAAGCAGCTGATAGCGCTGGAAATGAAACCGCCCAGTGCTATCCACATCCGCCAGTCGCAGATTCAGCGGTGAGCTAAAACCCGGCATATCGGTGACCAGGGTATGGAATTCGCCATTTTCGCCGCATGGGTCTACATGAGTGGGCAACTCGGCCAGTAGTTCTGCGGAGTAGTAACGGCCGCAAAAGCGGCCATCCAGCTGACTGGTATCCACGGTGGCGATCCGGGTCTGGATCCCGCGCAGAATGATCTCGTGAGCCAACGCCCAGGTCGAAATGCCCAGCAGGGGAAAGACGCTGGTCCACCCAGCGGGCTCGATGTAACTGCGACGATAGTCGGCAATGCCGTTATGGAACATATCCCCGAACGCCACCGCTTCGATGAGTAGACCACTGCTGGCCAGGCCCTCCACCACACAGGACTGGTAGACCGGATTGGGCGGAAACACGTCCGGCAGCGGGATCGTGACCAGCGGCAGTCCCAGCTGATCGGCTTGTGCCTGCACCACGGGCAAGGGGGTGTGTTGAAACGGCACTCCCTCATCGACATGGGTGGTATAGAGGCCGACGACCTGATAGCGCGGGTCTTCACGCAGGCGCAGCAGGCTCAGTGCCGAGTCTTTGCCGGAAGACCAGCTGACCACGGTGGGGATGGGGGACATAGATGTGCTCCGTATGGGCCAGTTATCCGGCCGATCTCATGCTAGCGGGTTCTGCCGCGCAGGGAGAGGGTGAACTCGCCGCCAAGTATTGGAAATGGGCGGCCGCCAGCATTTTGGCCAGAAAGTGAAATAGATCAAGGTGTCTGGGGAGAGTTTATGTGCTGCTGCTGAAACCCAGACCTCGGGCTGCTATACCTGAAGCACTGGCCATGTTTTGACGTCATGGTGTTGCAACCGGAGCTGCCACAGGAGCACAACATGAGTAAATCCAAATCCAAATCTAAATCCAAAAAAGCCAATAGCGCTGACGCTGTCATACCGGAAGATGGCCGCAAAGCCATGAGCAATCGCGCCTATGAACAGGAACTACGGCATCTGCATGAAGAGCTGGTGAAGTTGCAGCAATGGGTGGTCCATCAGGGGCTCAAGGTCTGCATCGTGTTCGAAGGGCGTGACGGGGCAGGCAAAGGTGGCACCATCAAGGCGATCACCGAACGCGTCAGCCCACGGGTGTTTCGCATCATCGCCTTGCCCGCGCCCACGGAGCGGGAGAAGAGCCAGCTCTACTTCCAACGCTATATCAAGCATATGCCGGCAGCGGGCGAGATCGTGATCTTCGATCGCAGCTGGTACAACCGGGCGGGTGTCGAGCGGGTGATGGGTTTTTGTACCCCCGAGCAGAGCACCAAATTCTTGCAGGGGGTGCCGCTGGTGGAGCGGGCGCTGGTCGAGTCGGGCATTATCTTGCTGAAATACTGGTTGGAGGTGAGCCCGGAAGAGCAGGAGAAGCGGCTGCGGGATCGGATTGATGATGGCCGCAAGATCTGGAAACTTTCACCGATGGATATCAAATCCTACAACCGCTGGGATGACTATACCGAAGCCCGGGACGCCATGTTCGCCGCCAGTGATACCGCTTGGGCGCCCTGGTTTGTGGCGCGTTCGGAAGATAAGAAACGGGTACGCCTGAATGTGATCTCCCATCTGCTGGCGCATATTCCCTATGAGTCCGTCCCCACCGAGCATGTGAAATTACCCAAGCGCAAAATTGGCCGCTACAAGGCGATGGATTATCCCTTCCGGTATATCGCGGAAAAATATTGAAACCGCCCCCTTCGCTCGCGGAACCTCGGCCGCGTCATTGACAATACAGGGCGGCAACCTTCGGGTTGCCGCCCTGTTCATGATATCGACACGGGTATAAAGAGTGGCGAGCGCCGTTCACGCGTTCGGTTCGGGATCGCTTGTGGCGGCGCTTGCTCGTCCTTGTTGTTGATACTGGGCAATCGCTACACGGGTATTGAAGAGCAGTCGCTCCGGGCCCAGAGTCTGGGCGAGTCCGCTATGGCGCACGGTTTCCAGAACATGGGGGCTCAGACCCGCGAGCCATAACTCCAATCCTTGCTGCCGTAGACGCTGCTCCCCTTCGATCAACATCTGCAATGCCGAATATTCCATATCGGGTACCCGGCTCATATCCAGCAGGATGACCTGCGGTTGATAGTGCTGCATCAGTTCGCGCATTTTACTGGCTACATGCTGGGCATTGATAAAGAACAGACGCCCTTCAGGCCGCAGGATCAACAGGCCGTCGAGGGTTTCATCATTGGGGTGCTCGGCCGAGAGTGGGCGTAATACATCGGCTCCGGGTTTGCGGCCGATCACATAGACCTCGGGGTGGGCGGTCTGGCTGGCCAGACCTAGCAGCGAGATGATGATGGCGACCACTATGCCCTGCAACGTCCCCAGCAGCAGCACGCCACAACAGGCGATCAGGGCCCAGCGAAACTCCATGGTGCGGATGCTGCGGATGGCCTTGAATTCCGCAGGCTGGATCAGGCTGACCGAGTAGACGATGACCACGGTGGCCAGGGTGGCATTCGGTAACAGGCCCAACAAGGGGGCCAACCACCACATGGTGGCCAGCGCCACCAGTGCGGTGACCAGGGAGGCGCGTTGACTCATGCCGCCGGTGGCGCGGACCACTGCCGTTTGCGAGGTGCCACCACCGGCCGGCATGGCGCCAAGCAGCGCACCACCGATATTACCGGCGCCGGTGGCCAGCAGTTCCCGGTTGGCATTGATCGTGGGCTCATCGGCGCGGGCAAAGGCACGTCCAGCAGCTATGGTTTCGGTGAAGCTCATCAGGGCAATCCCCAAGGCACCAGGCAGTAATTGCACCACCAGATCCACACTGGGCAGGCTTAAGGACGGCAAACCTTGGGGGATGAGCCCTACGGTAGAGACGCCGAGTGGCTGCAGGGCAAACCACCAGGAAGCCGCGATGCCGACCGCTACGGCGACCAGCGGCGCCGGGGAGTGGGGCCAGAGCCTATCCATGCCGACCAGGATCACCAGCGTCACCACCGCCATCAGCAGGGTCAAACCCGAAGTCGCGGGTAGGGCGAGCCCCAATTGCCACAGATCGTGGAAGAAATTTTGCTTGTCGATATGCACGCCCAACAGCTTGGGTAGCTGATCCAGCACTATCACTAAGCCGATCCCGGTCTTGAAGCCGGTGAGGACCGGCAGGGAGATAAAGTTGGCGACAAATCCCAACCGCAAGAAGGAGGCGGCCACCAGGATCAGGCCGACCAGCACGGTGAGCGTCGCGGTCGCGGTGATCAGCAGTTGCGGATCGCCGTTCGGTACCACCAGCCCCAGCTCGGTGCCAGCCAGGATCGCCAAGGTACTGGTGGAGCTGACGCTCAACACCCGCGAGCCACCGAGCAAGGCATATAGCAGCATGGGGATGAAGGCGGTATAGAGACCGACCGCGACCGGCAGACCCGCGACCGTGGCGTAGGCCATGGCTTTGGGCAGGACCACGGCCGAAGCGGTGAGACCCGCCACCAGATCTGCCGTTTTGGGGTTATGGCCCGAAGGTGTCTGGGCCTTGCTGCTGTTCATGGTGTGCTCCGAATGGAGAGGATGGTGTGTTGAGAATAGTCCAATGCCGGGGTTGGAGCGCTGCCGATGAAATCAGCGAGATATCGAGTCAAAGCTCGTTTTCCGAGTGATCCTTCGCTAAAGTGTGATGCGAGTCGCTTGTCATTACCGGCGAACGAATGTGGTAAGGAATCTTTACATGTTGTCTTTTTTTGAACGGCTTATCCGGCCATTCCCTGCCGAGGAGCCAACCCAGCCCCCCGGAACCCTGTTTGCCTTCTGTCGCCACTATACCAAGGGCATGGAAGTCTACTTGTTGTTGATGTCGGGGCTGACCGCCCTGATTGCCATCGCGGAAGTCTCCCTGTTCGGATTTTTGGGCCAGCTGGTTGACTGGTTGGTGGCCCATAACCCGCAGACGCTATTTGCCGAAGAGGGGATGCGTCTGTTGTGGATGACCCTCTTGATGCTGGTTGGCCTGCCGCTGCTGGTGTTACTCCACTCCTTGCTGGTACATCAGACGCTATTGGGGAATTACCCCATGGTGATCCGCTGGCTGGCACACCGCTATCTGCTCAAGCAGAGCATCTCCTTCTATAGCAATGATTTCGCCGGTCGCATCGCCACCAAGGTGATGCAGACCTCGCTGGCGGTGCGGGAAACCGTGATGAAGTTGCTGGATGTGCTGGTCTATGTGCTGGTCTATTTCACCTCCATGGTGGTGATGGTGGCGCAATCGGACTGGCGCATGATGCTGCCCATGTTGGCCTGGCTGGTGATCTATATCGGCATCCAGTACTACTTTGTGCCCAAGCTGAAAAGGGTCTCTACCGCTCAGGCCGAGTCGCGCTCCATGATGACCGGTCGTATTGTTGACAGCTATACCAATATTCAGACCGTCAAACTCTTCTCTCATACCCGCCGTGAAGCGGAGTATGCCCAGCAAGGGATGCAGGAGTTTATGGATACCGTCTACCAGCAGATGCGTCTGGCGACCGGGATCAGCGTCAGTGTGCAGATGCTCAACTATCTGCTGGCGTTTGCGGTCGCGGCCTTGTCGGTGTGGCTGTGGATGCAAAATGCCATCAGCATCGGTGCTATCGCCATTGCCATCAGTCTGGCATTGCGTCTGAACGGCATGGCGCAATGGATCATGTGGGAAATCAGCGCGCTGTTTGAAAATATCGGCACTGTTGCTGATGGTATGGCGACACTTTCCAAGCCCCAGGAAGTTCAGGACAGTGCCAGTGCCGCTGAGCTGAAACCAGTCCAGGGTGAGGTCAAATTCGAACAGGTGGACTTCCACTATGGCAAGGGCTCCGGGGTGCTGGACCATCTGGATCTGACTATTCGGCCCGGTGAAAAAATTGGCCTGGTGGGGCGCTCCGGGGCGGGCAAGTCGACGCTGGTCAATCTGCTGCTGCGCTTCTATGACATCGAAAGCGGCCGCATCCTGATCGATGGCCAGGATATCAGCCAGGTCTCCCAGGAGAGCTTGCGGGCGCATATCGGCATGGTGACTCAGGATACCTCCCTGCTGCATCGTTCGGTGCGAGAGAACATTCTGTATGGGCGGCCGGATGCCAGCGAGGAGGAGTTGATCGAGGCGGCCCGTAAAGCCGAGGCGCTGGATTTCATCGCCACCTTGTCGGATCCGCAAGGCCGTACCGGCTTTGATGCCCAGGTGGGTGAGCGCGGGGTCAAGCTCTCCGGCGGTCAGCGTCAACGGATTGCGCTGGCCCGGGTGCTGCTCAAGGATGCGCCGATCCTCATCATGGATGAGGCGACCTCGGCTCTGGATTCCGAGGTCGAGGCCGCTATCCAGCACAGCCTGGATACCCTGATGACCGGCAAGACCGTGATTGCCATTGCCCATCGACTCTCGACCATAGCGGCCATGGACCGCCTGATCGTGATGGACAAGGGGCGGATCGTCGAGCAGGGCAGTCATAGCGAGCTGATTGCACTGGGCGGTATCTATGCCCAGCTGTGGGCCCATCAGACCGGCGGTTTCATCGGCCACGATGAGGATGAGCCGGACGAGCAAGGTGAATAACCGCTGGTGCCCCGGTGGCGATGTGTGCTGCTGGGGTGTCGCGATGTGGATAAAGTGTCAGCGAAGTGCGGAGATCACCAGCAAGTTGCTGGTTTGTTGCGCAAACGGTGCGAGTCATCGCAATAACTGCTTGCAGCCAAATCAGATCCTGCTAGTATTCGCCGCATCAGACGCGGGGTGGAGCAGCATGGTAGCTCGTCGGGCTCATAACCCGAAGGTCGTAGGTTCAAATCCTGCCCCCGCAACCAGTTTGAAAGAAGGCCCGGAACGAAAGTTCCGGGCCTTTTTGCTATGCGGGATTATTGGCCTGCGTTGCACGGAAGCGGGACTGCCCATACGGTAACGGCTACTGTTGACCATGGGCGCACTGGCACCTGTCCGAGCCGGAACTTGCCACGGCTAGCCGATATACGGGTTGATAAATAGAGTCTGCTGGACTTGGTCCAGGATGGCGGCGAGGCCTATTGCCGCAGAATTCGGCACATTGCTGCTTTGTTGGGCAAATGAACCATTGCCGGGCAATAAGCCATTGACCTGCTTCAAGATCGTGTTAGGATGCACCACATCGGACGCGGGGTGGAGCAGCATGGTAGCTCGTCGGGCTCATAACCCGAAGGTCGTAGGTTCAAATCCTGCCCCCGCAACCACATTCAAGAGGCCTGAAACGTATGTTTCAGGCCTTTTTCGTTGCTGCGTTTTATCGCCTTGGGTCAACTCGGGGTTGCTCTTCTAGGCGCTTATCTTAGTCGGCGCTCGTCCTGACGCTCAGGATCCCTTTATTCTGTTTGCCCGCACGCTTCCGGCTTGAGGCTTGGGTCCGCCAAGTCCGTGCCGGTGGGGTCGGTTGCCTGCTCCTGAGCGAGCTTGCGCTGATAATCCTGCTGCAGCAGTGGCAGAGCCGCCAGCACGGTAGCAGCCGGGATCCGGTTATTCTCTAGCAGTTCAATCAAATCGACCGCCAAGACCACATGGGCTGGCGCCTGTTGTAACGACATAAAACCCTCTCGATATGGATCCTGAGTCCCACAGCTGGCGTGTAGATAAAAAATAGCCCAGCGAGCATGATGCTGGCTGGGCAAAGACACAATGTTTAATTGCAGTGGCATATATATAGAGCCCGCATTGGCCGAATAGTTCACCGCTTTTGGAAAAATTTAAACAAAAAAGTAATGAACTTGACGGCACCCTGGCTTGCGCTAGTTTTAAACAAACGTTTAATTCGAGGTGAGCATGGCCAGCCACGATACCTGCACTCGTATTCTCGATGCGGCCGAGCGTTTGTTTGCCGAGCACGGCTTCTCCGAGACCTCCCTGCGCGATATTACCCAATTGGCCGAGGTCAACCTGGCCGCTGTGAACTACCATTTTGGCTCCAAACTCGGACTGATCCAGGCGGTTCTGGATCGCTATCTGGCGCTCTACATGCCGGAGTTGGATCAGGCGCTACAGCAGCCTTGTGATCATGATTCCCCCATCCGCGAATTATTGCGCGCCTTTATGGTTCCCTTGCTGGGGCTGGCCCGAGTCAAAGCCGATGCGCCCATGCTCTTTATGCAACTACTCGGTCGCGGCTATATCGATCGGCAGGGGCATCTGCGCACCTTTATCACCCAACGCTACGGTGCTGTGCTGGCTCAGATCCAGCGTCGGTTTGCTCAGGCGCTACCGGGGTTGAGTGAGGAGGTTTTATTTTGGCGTCTGCACTTCGCACTGGGCTCCAGCGTGTTTGTGATGTCCTCCTTTGATGCTTTGCGCGAGATAGCGCAGGCTGATTTTGGTCAACAGGCGGATTTGGAATTGCTGCTGGAGCGGATACTCCCTTTTCTGGCTGGGGGATTTAGCGGCGATAACGCCCTGGCTTGTCCTGCCACCGATTGTGACGAGAGGTCGCTATGATCGAACTACTGCTACTGGTCGTACTTGGGGTTGGCGTTGCAGGCTATTTCTTGCTGACGGTACCTCGTTGGCGCCTGTGTTATCTGTCGACCCCCTTCTTTGCTTTCTTCAAACGGGTGTTGCCACCGCTGTCACCGACCGAGCGCGAGGCGATGGAGGCGGGCACCGTCTGGTGGGATGGGGAACTCTTCAGCGGCAAACCGGATTGGCAGGCCTTGCATCGTTTTCCCAAACCACAGTTGCGGGAGGATGAAGCGCAGTTCATCGCCGAGGTGGTGGATCCGCTGCTGGCTAGGCTCAATGATTTTTCCATCATCAACCAGCACCGGGATCTACCGCCCGAGGTGTGGCGCTATCTGGCGGATCACGGCTTCTTTGCGCTGATCATTCCCAAGGAGTATGGTGGTAAAGGCTTCAGTAACTTTGCCAACTCCACCATCGTCAGTCGTATTGCGACCCGCAGTCTGAGTGCGGCGGTCACCGTGATGGTGCCCAACTCACTGGGGCCGGGCGAATTGTTGCTCCATTACGGTACCCCGCAACAAAAAGAGTACTGGTTACCTCGCCTGGCCCGTGGCGAGGAATTTCCCTGTTTTGCACTGACCGGCCCCGAAGCGGGCTCTGATGCCGGAGCCATCCCCGACAAGGGCGTGCTGTGCAAGGGCATGTGGCAAGGGGAGGAGGTGATTGGTATCCGCCTGAGTTGGAATAAGCGCTATATCACGCTGGCACCGCGTGCCACCGTACTGGGTCTGGCGTTCAAACTCTACGATCCCGACCATCTGATGGGCGATGTTACCGAGTATGGCATCACCTGTGCCCTGATCCCGACCACCCATCCCGGTGTGCAAGTCGGGCACCGCCACTTCCCCATGGGGCAGGTGTTTATGAATGGCCCGACCTGGGGGGATAACGTCTTTATTCCCTTGGAGTGGATCATCGGCGGCTGGCCTTATGCGGGTAAAGGCTGGCGCATGCTGGTGGAGTGTCTGTCCGCGGGGCGGGGTATCTCCTTGCCGGCATTGGGGGCGGCGTGCGGCCATATTTCAACCCGGACCACCAGTGCTTATGCCTATGTGCGGCGGCAATTCGGACTCTCCATCGGCCGCTTTGAAGGGGTGCAGGAGGCGCTGGCCCGCATCGCCGGATTAACCTACCAGCTTGAAGCGACACGAAGGCTGACCACCACAGGTCTGGATCTGGGGGAGCGGCCGGGGATTGTCACCGCGATTGCCAAATATCATATGACCGAGCAGGCGCGGTTGATCCTGAACGATGCCATGGATATCCATGCCGGCCGGGCGGTACAACTGGGGCCGAATAATTATCTGGGGTACCACTATATGGGTATCCCGATTGCTATCACGGTGGAGGGGGCCAATATCCTGACCCGGAACTTGATGATCTTCGGTCAGGGAGCAACCCGCTGCCACCCCTATGTCTATCGGGAGATGGAGGCTGCGGCTTGCGCCGATGCTCAAGAGGGGTTGCTACGCTTCGATGCCTTGTTGGCGCAGCACATTCGCTTTGCACTGGGCAATGTCGGCAAGGGACTGCTCTCCGGCCTGAGCCTCGGCAAGTTTGAATCCAGCCCGGTCAGCGGCCCCACTGCCTGCTACTACCGGCAACTGACCCGCATGAGCCGGGCGTTGGCACTTTGTACCGATGTCAGCATGTTGCTATTGGGAGGCGAGCTCAAACGTCGGGAAATGCTCTCCGCCCGCCTCGGCGATGTGTTGAGTCATCTGTATATGGCTTCGGCGACCTTGAAATATTATGAGGATGAAGGGCGCCAGAGTGCCGATCTGCCCTATCTGCATTACGCGCTGCGGCGCAGTCTCTGGCTGATGGGACTGGCGTTGCAGGGGGTGTTCGACAATCTGCCAACGGTCCCAGGCATGCTGCTCAAGCGGATTATCTTCCCGTTCGGCATTCGCTATCGTCCGGTGCGGGATAGTACCGTCAGTGCCATCTGCCGGGACATTATGCAGCCCTCGGCGCTGCGGGATCGCATCAGTGCCCTCTGTTTCTGGCAAGAGCAGGAGCAAGATCCTATCGGTCGTGTCGAGCTGGCGTTTCGAGCCATGCTGGCGGTGCAACCGCTGGAAAAACGCCTGCATGACGCACAAAAACAAGGCTCTTTACCTCCTAAGCTGCCGTTGGCCGAGCTGATCCCGTTGGCTCAAACGGCGGGGCTGGTTTCGGAAGCCGAGGCGACCGCATTGCGCGAGGCCGAGCGGTTACGCTATGCCGCCTTGCAAGTAGACAGTTTTGCACCCGGCGAGCTGGAGCAGATGGGCTGTGACAGGGCAAGGGAGTCGTAGTCCACTGGCCACTGGTCGCAAAACCATCAAGAAGCCGGGGTCGTGGACGAAAAGCAGAGTGTTGACGGCATGGATGCCGTCATCAAGCCTACAGGGATGTATTCATGGCGTCTCTGCATTCGTCCTGACTCCGGCTTGCCCATGTGAGGTTTTTACTCCAAGCAACAGGTAACTGAGGCAGAGTCATAAAAAAAGCCAGTCACAAGACTGGCTTTTTTTCGTGCAAGAGAACGGTCGCGATTATTCGACGGTGAGGATCTTGCAGGTGTTGGTAGAGCCTGTGGTTTCAATCTTGTCGCCGTGAGTGAACAGCACCAGATCACCTGATTTCAGGTAACTCAGGCCCTTGAGCACGTCCAGGGCATCTCGGCACACATCCACCACCGGCTTGCTTTCGTCGCCGTCGAAGAACACGGGCGTCACGCCGCGATACAGGCTGGCCCAGTTCAGGGTTTGCTGGTGGCGGGAGAGGGCGAAGATCGGCAGACCGGAGCTCAGACGGGACATCAGCTGCGGCGTGGTGCCGGACTCGGTGATGGCGACAATCCCCTTGATACCGGCCATATGGTTGGCGGCATACATGGTGGACATGGCGATGGTCTCTTCCACCGAGGTAAAGGTGTAGTTCATGCGGTGGTTGGAGACGTTGACGCTCGGATGCTTCTCGGCACCGACGCAGACGCTGGCCATGGCGGTGACGGTTTCAATCGGGAAATCACCGGCGGCAGTTTCTGCCGACAGCATGACCGCATCGGTACCATCCAGCACGGCGTTCGCTACGTCCATGACTTCGGCACGAGTCGGCATTGGCGACTTGATCATGGACTCCATCATCTGGGTCGCAGTGATCACCACGCGGTTGAGACGACGCGCGGTACGGATCAGTTTCTTCTGTACGCCCATCAGCTCGGAGTCACCGATTTCCACACCCAGGTCACCACGGGCAACCATCACCACATCAGAGGCCAGAATGATGTCTTCCATGGCTTCATCGGTCGCGACGGTTTCGGCGCGCTCGACCTTGGCGACGATTTGCGCGTTGCAACCGGCTTCACGAGCCAGTTCACGGGCATAGTTCAGATCGGCACCGGAGCGGGGGAAGGATACAGCCAGATAATCAACGCCCATCAGTGCGGCGGTCTTGATATCTTCTTTATCTTTGTCGGTCAGCGCTGGAGCCGACAGGCCACCACCTTTCTTGTTGATGCCCTTGTTGTTGGACAAAGGACCGGCCACTGTCACAGTGGTATAGATGCGGGTGCCTTCGACGCGATCGATCAGCAGTTGTACGCGGCCATCATCCAGCAATAACAAGTCGCCTGCGACCACGTCCTGAGGCAGGGTTTTGTAGTCGATACCCACTTGATGCTGATCGCCTTCGCCCTTGCCGAGTGCGGCGTCCAGGACAAATTTGTCACCGATAGAGAGAAAAATCTTACCGTCTTTGAAGGTGGACACCCGGATCTTGGGGCCTTGCAGATCGCCCAGAATGGCAACGTGCTTACCGAGACTCGCTGCAAGTTCGCGGACCTGTTTGGCGCGCAGAATATGATCTTCGGCGGTACCGTGGGAGAAGTTCATGCGCACCATGCTGGCGCCAGCCTTGATAATGCCTTCCAGCACGCCAGGACGGTCGGTGGCAGGGCCCATGGTGGTCACGATCTTGGTTCTTCTTAACATTTAGGACTCCAAAGAGAAGTGTTAATAGCGATTCATGAATCCAGCGGTGCAGGTGCACGCCATTTCAGTGCACTGTGTGGTTGCTCGTAGCAACTATTACAAAGCGTTTCAGTGACGCTGCACAATGTATTGAAATGTAATTTGAAAACGATTCTACACCATGCGCGTGAGCAACGGTATAGCAAGCCTTGTAAAACAGGCCTCGCATGGAGGCCTGTTTAGCAGTGATTAGTTATGCAAATTATCAAAGCGGGAATCCTTGATCCCCTCCTTGACCTTCTTCAAATTCTCGCGGAACTTGATGCCGCGCCGCAAGGTAAAACCGGTGGCCAGCACATCGATCAGCGCCAACTGCGCAATGCGCGAAGCCATCGGCAGATAGACATCGGTATCTTCCGGCACATCCATCGACAGCACCAGATTGCATTCGCGCGCCAGTGGCGAATCCTTGGCGGTGATGCCAATGACGGTTGCATCATTCAGGCGGGCCAGATGAGCAATTTCGACCAGCGCCTTGGTCCGGCCGGTGTGGGAGATCACCACCACCACATCGCCTTCGCTGCTATTGATGCAGCTCATGCGCATCATCACGATGTCATCGAAGCAGACTACCGGGATGTTGAAGCGAAAGAACTTGTTCAGGGCATCATGGGCCACAGAGGAGGAGGCACCGAGACCGAAAAAGGAGATTTTTTTAGCCTGGGTCAGCAGATCGACGCAGCGGTTGACCATGCTGGTGTCGAGGCTGTTTTTGGCGACATCCAGGCAAGCAATGGTGGATTCGAAGATCTTCGAGGTATAGGCGTCCGGGCCATCGTCTTCTTCGACGTGCAAATTGACGTAGGGGGTGCCGTTGGCCAGACTCTGCGCCAAATGCAATTTGAAGTCTGGGAAACCTTTGGTATCCAGACGACGGCAGAAGCGATTGACGGTTGGCTCACTGACGTCGGCCATTTTTGCCAGGGTAGCGATGCTGGAGTGGATGGCAGTTTGTGGTGCTGCCAGGATCACCTCTGCGACTTTGCGCTCGGATTTACTGAAACTATCCAGATTTTTAGTGATTTTTTCCAACGTGTTCATGACGACATCTCGTTATTTTTATCTGCCGCCCGGCAGAGCTTGGTTATGACAACCGATTGATATGGCTGTGTATTCTGAGCCTGAATTGTGCATGATTTGACACAGCTCATCAGCGAGTCTGGCTGGTAACTTCCTAACAAGGAATAAAGTTATCAGAGATTTTCGACCTCGGGCACTATTTTGTAATTAAATTACGACATTTTGTATCGTCTGTTCGTTTTGCTGTGATCCGTGCCCTGTTTATCAACGGCCAGTGCAGTTAAAATTGCGCGTCTTAAATACTCGGACCCGATCCGGGATATAAAAAATCAATTACAGAAGAGTCAGAACACAACAAGGAGATTTCTATGGCAAGCTTTGCTTTGGTTGGGGATGTGGGCGGCACCAATGCGCGTCTGGCACTGTGTGCCATGGATTCAGGCGCTATTTCTCAAGCCAAAACCTATTCCGGTCTCGATTATCCCAGCCTTGAGGCGGTGATCCAGGTCTACCTGCAAGAACACAATACCCAGGTCGAAGATGCCTGCATCGCCATTGCCTGTCCGATCAAGGGTGATTGGGTGGCGATGACCAACCACACCTGGGAGTTTTCCATCGCTGAGATGAAAGCCAATCTGGGGCTCAAGCATCTGGAAATCATCAACGATTTCACCGCTGTCTCCATGGCGATCCCGGTGCTCTCTGCGGATGACAAATTGCAATTTGGCGGTGCCGATGCACAAGCGGGCAAACCGATCGCCGTCTATGGCGCCGGTACCGGTCTGGGCGTCGCCCATCTGGTCAATACCGGGGAGCGCTGGATGAGCTTGCCAGGGGAAGGTGGCCACGTCGATTTTGCTCCCAACAGCGAAGAAGAAGATGCAGTTCTGCATGCCTTGCGTGCCGAAGTCGGTCATGTCTCGGCCGAGCGTCTGCTGTCAGGCCCTGGTCTGGTTAACCTCTACCGTGGTCTGGTGCTGGCCGATGATCGGACACCGGAAGCCTTGCAGCCGAAGGATGTCACCGAGCGCGCGTTGGCCGATTCCTGCACCGATTGTCGTCGTGCTTTAAGCCTGTTTTGTGTACTGATGGGCCGCTTTGGCGGTAATTTGGCACTGAATATGGGAACCTTCGGCGGTGTCTACATCGCTGGTGGCATAGTTCCGCGCTTCCTGGAGTTCTTCAAGTCCTCCGGTTTCCGCGTGGCCTTCGAGGACAAGGGTCGTTTCCAGAGCTACCTCAAGGATATCCCGGTGTTTCTCATCACCCATGACAATCCGGGTCTGCTAGGCTCTGGTGCTTATCTGCGTCAGAGCTTGGGGATCAAGCTGTAAGATGGTTGTCCTGGATAAAAAAGCGCCGCATGGCGCTTTTTTTATGCTCAACTGGATGACATGGGTGCGGCAGTAGAGCTGCGCAGCACCAGATCCGGCTCCAGGCGCAGGGTGCGAGCGGGCAGCTGTGGTTGCTGGATCCGCTCCAGCAAGGATTGCACGGCCAATTGGCCCAGCTCCTGTTTGGGTTGGCTGATGCTGGTTAGCGGCGGATTGAGGTAGGCGGCAAAGGCGATATTGTCATACCCGATCACCGATATATCGTGGGGCACCGAGAGCCCTTGCTCCTGCAGAGCGCGGATCGCGCCCATGGCCATCAGATCATTGCAGGCAAAGACGGCAGTGGGAGGCGTCGGCGATTGCATGAGCCGGCGCATGGCCTGATATCCCCCCTCACAATCGAAATCCCCATGGCCGATCAGCGCCTGGTCGATAGGCAGTTTTGCCTCTAGCAGCGCCTGTTGGTAACCGGCCAGCCGTTCGAGGGCGGGTTGCTTATCTTGCGGACCCGTGATGATGGCAATTTGTCGGTGCCCTAGCTCAATCAGATGTCGGGTGGCCAGATAACCCCCCCGTTGAGAGTTGTCCTGAATGCGATCACTGTGTGGCATGGCGGGACCCCAATCCATGACCACCAAGGGCAGATCCTGCTGCAGTTGTAACTGTTCGAATAGGCCGGCATGGGTATCGGTACACATCACCAGCAGGCCGTCGATGCGTTTACGGATCAACATCTGCAGATAGGAGCTTGCGGTCTGCGCGTTGCCTTCGGTATTGCACAGGATCAGGTTATAGCCCTGGCTGAAACAGTAGCGTTCGACGCCGCGTACCACCTCGGCAAAAAACGGATTGGTCGAGGATGTGACCAGCATGCCGATGCTGTTGGTGGTCTGGACTTTGAGGCTGCGTGCCACGGCGCTAGGGGCATAGTTGAGCTCACGCATGGTCAACCAGACTCGCTCGCAGGTGCTGGGTGCGACAAAGCGCGTCTGGTTGATGACGTGGGATACAGTCGCAGTCGAGACACCAGCCCGCTCGGCGACTTCCTTGATCGTTGCCATCTCTATTTCCTTTCTACCAGCCCGATGGGCAGCTAGTCGTGCGGGTGAGAAGCCAGAAACTCTTCGACTTCACGGCGGGTCGGGATCGAGGTCTGCGCGCCGGGTCGAGTCACCGAGATGGCGGCGGCCGCATGGGCAAAGCGAATGGCGGCGTCCATGTCCTCACTGCGTTGTAACTCGGCCAGTAGGGCGCCGTTAAAGGTATCGCCAGCGGCCGTGGTGTCGATGGCGTCGACGCGGAATCCCGGCACGAGTTTACCGACTCCCTGCTGGCTATACCAGACTCCGGCCTTGCCCAGAGTGATCATGACTTCCGATATACCCAACTGGTGGAACTTGGTGGCCGCTGCCGCGGCGCTTGGAGCATCGGTCACCGGGATGCCGGTCAGTAACTCGGCCTCGGTCTGATTGGGGGTAATGAGATCGACTTGGGCCAACAGTTCCACCGGCAACGAGCGAGCGGGAGCCGGGTTGAGGACGACTTTGACCCGGTTGGCATGAGCCAGTTCGATGGCGGCCGCAACGGTATCCAGCGGCACCTCCAGTTGCAGCAGCAGGGTGTCGGCGGCTAGCAAGATAGGCTTGTGTTGGGCTAAGACTTCGGGGGTGAGTGCTCCATTGGCTTCGGGGGAGATACCGATGCTGTTTTCGCCGTGATCGGCGACATAGATGATGGCAATACCGGTGGGCAGTTGTGGATCGACACTGACTCCCTGGACATCCATGCCATCGGCTTGAAAACCGGCATACATCTGCGCACCGATGGCATCTTGGCCTATCCGCGCGATGAAGCCGATATCGGCACCCAGACGAGCCGCAGCCACGGCCTGATTGGCTCCCTTGCCCCCGGGGACTATGCGATAGCCTCGGCCGGTGACGGTCTCACCGGGGCGAGGGAAGTCGGTAACTTGCAACACATGATCGGCATTGACGCTACCGAGAACGACGAGTTTACTCATGACGGCTCCTTGATTAGGCCTTTTTCCTATGGCTTGACAACCTCAGGCCATAGGAAAAACGGAGGGTGGCTATCGGCCCCAGCCGCCAGATAGAGCGACGACTGGGGCAGGGGACTTATTGACTGACGACTTGCAATGGCACCGGGATATATTTCTCGACAGCCTCACCCTTGAGCACCTTGTCGGCGGTTTCCACGCCAATGGCGCCGATCAGGGCGGGTTGTTGCGCCACGGTGGCGCCGAGCTTGCCGCTCTTCACCGCCGCCTTGCCATCATCGGTGCCATCAAAACCGACGATCAGCACTTGCTTGCCCGCCGCCTGAGTGGCACGCAGGGCGCCCAGTGCCATCTCATCATTCTGAGCGAACACCGCCTTGACGTCCGGATGGGCGGCCAACAGGTTTTCCATGACATTCAGTCCCTTGGTGCGGTCAAAGTCGGCCGGTTGCGAGGCCAGCACCTTGAAGCCATTGGCTTTTACCGCTTGGGCAAAGCCTTCACCCCGATCTCGAGCGGCAGAGGTTCCGGCAATCCCTTCTAACTGGATGACGTCGATATTCTTGCCCAGCTTGCTGGCGATGAAATCACCCGCCATCTTGCCGCCGGCGATGTTATCGGAGGCGATATGTGCCTTGACTTCACCGACGTTGGCGCCGCGATCCAGGGTCAGTACCGGGATCCCGGCCTTATTGGCCAGCATGATGGCGTTGCCGACGGCCGCCGAGTCAGTCGGGTTGACCAGGATGGCGCTGACTTTACGCACCGCGAGATCTTCGACGTTAGCTAGCTCCTTGGCGGGATCATTTTGCGAGTCCAGCACCACCATCTGGTAGCCCAGCTCTTTGGCCTTGGCTTCGGCCCCCTCTTTCAAGGTAACGAAGAAGGGGTTATTCAGCGTTGAAACAACCAGCGCCATGGATTGTTCAGCGGCTTGAGTAGCGGCACTCAAGGACATCACGGCAACGGCAATCAGGGTAAGCATCTTGTTCATTTTGCAGTTCCTTATTACTTGGTTGTGGTTTTGGTATCGACCATGACCGCCAGCAAGATCACCGCAGCTTTGGCGATCATCTGGTAGTAGGAAGAGACGTCGAGCAGGTTTAACGCGTTGTTGAGAAAACCGATGATCAGGGCGCCGATCAGGGTGCCCATGATGCGCCCCTTGCCGCCCATCAGGCTGGTGCCGCCGACGACAACGGCGGCAATGGCGTCCAGCTCATAGCCCATCCCGGCGGTCGGTTGCGCCGAGGAGAGACGTGAGGTGACGATGAGTCCGGCAAGGGCGGAGAGGGCTCCACACAGGGTATAGACGGCGATCTTGACGCGATCGACATTGATACCGGAAAGGCGGGTGGCCGATTCGTTACCGCCGAGCGCATAGATGTAGCGACCGAGGCGGGTATGGTTGAGCAGGTACCAGGCCAGGGCGAAGACCAGTGCCATGATCCAGATCGGTACTGGAATGCCGAGCCAGTAGCCGGTGCCTAATACAGCAAAGGCATCGGAATTTTCACTAAAGCCGGTGGAGATCGGACGGCCATCGGTAAAGACCATGGTAAAGCCACGCAATGCTGTCATGGTGACCAGTGTGGCGATGAAGGCTTGTACCTTGCCCTTGGCGATGATAGCGCCACTGATACCACCGAGCGCGGCGCCTGCCAGCAATGCGGCTGGAATCGCGATGATGACCGGCAGATCAGCGGCGACCATGGTGGCGGCTAAAGCGCCAGTCAGTGCCAGAATGGAGCCGACTGACAGGTCGATCCCCGCCGTCAAAATAACCAGCGTCATGCCGACGGCGATGATGGCATTGACCGAGGTTTGCCGGAGGATGTTCAACAAGTTGTCGGGAGTGAAGAAGTTCGGACTCAGGAACGATACCACCAGGATCAGCACCAGGAGGGCGATCAGCGATTTTTGTTCAATGAGCCAGGCTTTGAAACGCGGCGCTGTGGCCGCTGGCGATGGAGTAGTTGTCATCATGGTTATACGGCCTCTTGATAAACCTTGCCGATGGCTGCTGCCATCAGACGTTCCTGATTTGCGTCGCGGCTGGCGAATTCGGCGCTGATCCGGCCTTCATGCATCACCAGGATCCGATCACTCATGCCGAGCACTTCGGGCATCTCCGATGAGACCAGAATGATGCTCATGCCCTCTTGCTTGAACTGATTGATCAGTTGATAGATCTCCTTTTTGGCACCGACATCGACCCCCCGGGTCGGCTCATCAAGGATCAACACCTTAGGCTTGGTCATCAGCCCCTTGGCAATGGCGACTTTTTGCTGATTGCCACCGGAGAGGTTCTTGATCAACTGCTCCTGGGTCGGCGTCTTGATGTTGAAGAGACGGATGAAGTCGCCGACTGCTTGGCGCTCATCGGCGCGCCGGATGTAACCACCGCCACCGACGAAGATCGGCAGGGCACACAGGCTCATGTTTTCGCGGACCGACAGCTCCAGCACCAGACCATCACCCTTGCGATCTTCCGAGATATAGGCAATCCCGCACTGCAGCCCGTCGGCCGGGCTCTGGGGGGCGATCGGTTTGCCATACAGAGATAGGGTTCCGGCGTGGCGGGGCAGGGCGCCGTAAATCATCTTCATCAACTCACTGCGCCCTGAACCCATGAGGCCCGAGATGCCAAGGATCTCCCCCTCCTTGAGCTCAAAGCTGATGTCGTGGATCCCGGCGCCACAGATGCCCTGCAGGGCCAGACTGATGCGTCCTGGCTTGACTGGAATACGCGGGTATTGCTCTTCGAGTTTGCGGCCGACCATCATCTCGATGATGCCATCTTCGTTGAGCTCGCTGACGGGGCGCTCGCCGATAAACCGGCCGTCGCGCAGGACTGTCACATCATCACAGATCTGGAAGATCTCTCGCAGCCGGTGCGAAATGTAGACAATGCCGCGCCCCTCATCCCGCAGCTCACGGACCACGGTGAACAGCCGCTCGGTCTCGGTATCGGTCAGGGCATCTGTGGGCTCATCCATGATGATGACCTTGGATTCGAAGGAAATGGCTTTGGCGATCTCAACCATCTGCTGCTCGCCGATACTCAGATCGCCCAGACGGGTACGAGGCCCATGTTTGACCCCCAGCTTGTCGAGCAGACGCTGTGCCTCGGCGTATAGGGCCGACCAGCGGATCTTACCCAAAGGTCCCATGGGTTCCCGGCCGAGGAAGATGTTTTCGGCAATCGACAGCTCGGGGATCAGATTCAGCTCCTGGTGGATGATGCTGATGCCCTGATCCTGGGAGTCTCGTGGACCACTGAACCAGCGGGTTGTTCCCTGATAAGTCAGGGTGCCGGCATCGGCCTGATAAATTCCGGTCAATACTTTCATCAGGGTGGATTTACCGGCGCCGTTTTCACCCAGCAGAGCCATGACGCGGCCTGGATAAACATTGAGTCCGGCCTGATCCAGCGCTTTGACGCCAGGGAATTGCTTGTCGATACCGTGTAATTCAAGGACTGCTTGCATAGAAACCTCGCGATCTTGCGTCAGAACGCTACACCGGCACAGATGATCAGATTGGCATAGGGAGTGACCTCACCGGTGCGCACAACCGCCTTGCACTGATGGGTCTGCTGCTTGAAGGCTTCGTGGGGGATGTACTCAATCTGGATTGGTTTCCCTTGCTTGCTTTCGGCCTGTTGCAGCAGTTGCAGCAGTTGGTCATGACACTCGGGACTGACGCGCGGTAGCTCTTCGGCCAGGATCACCCGCTCGACGACCATCTCCTCGCAGACCACCTGGGTGGTTTCCAGCAGGCCGGGGACACCGGCCTTCAGCGCCAGATCGATGCGCTGGGTGGCGGCCGGGATGGGCAATCCGGCATCGCACAGGCAGATCTGATCGGTATGGCCACATTCAGCAATCACGGCATTGAGTGGGGCGTTGAGCAACAAACCTTTCTTCATGATGGTTCTCCACAGGGTGTTGGCGCACCCGTCAATGAGCAAATCCAGTGTCACGACTCGGTTACAGTGTGGTTCATCGGGCATTATTTGTTGAAATTTACCCAGATAGCCTCACGCTTAAATTTCACGTAACCGATTACGTAACCGATTACGTCAGAGCGTAGACGCCGATCCGTGTGGCCACAAGCATGAGTAGATAAATATGTGAAAGCGCTCTCAAAGGAGCGGTGTTATCACGAAGAGACTGGCTATATTGCAGTGATTTATAGATGAGATTACGACACCTGGTGGTTTATTCCACTGAGTTTTGACTCTGTTGCGAGATTCGTTCGCGCCAGTCGCTGCTCTGGCGCTATGGCATTGAGGCGGTCAGTGCTAGCCGGTGCGGTCGGGTAACAAGATGCTAAAGCAGGCACCACCCAGCTCGGAGTCACCGACCTGTAACTGGCCGTGGTAGCTATGCACAATCTCGCTACAGACGCCGAGGCCAATACCTTGGCCACTGGAGTTATCGGCCCGCACGCCGCGCTGCAAAATACGGGCTCTCAACTCTTCGGGGACCCCGGGACCATCATCACTGATGCGGATCAGCAAGCCCGTGCTGACGTGCCGTAATTCCAGACTAATTTCGCTGATGGCAAACTTGTGGGCATTATCCAGCAGGTTGCCGAGTAGCTCGAATAAGTCGTCCTGTTCGCCACGAAACAGCAGCTCATCGTCATGGAGCAGGCGAACCCGGATCCGTTTGTGTTGATAGACCTTGGCCATGGTGGCCAACAGCTTCTGGGCTATGGGTACCGGATCGCAACCTTGATTATTCAGTAATTGGCGCCCGGTGACGGCACGGCGCAAATGGTACTGAATGATCTGATCCATCAGACTGACTTGTTCATTCAGATTGCGTCGGGCTTTGGTACTGAGTTTTTCTTCTGCCATGGTGGCCTGGATCAAGGCCAGACGGGTTTTCAGGCTATGCGCCAGATCGTTGACCGTGTGTTGGTAGCGCTGCTTTTGCTGGCGTTCGTTATCCAGCAAGCGGTTGAGCGACTGAGTCAGCGGTTGCAGCTCTTTTTCATATTGGCTATCCATCTCGCTTTTTTCGCCATTGCGGATCGCGTCCAACTCGGATTTGATGCGTTTGAGCGATGACAGGCCCCAGCGCGTGGATAGCAGAAGCAGCACCGCCACGCCCAGATAGATCAGCACGGCGCGACGCAGGGTCAGCAATAGATAGCGATCGGCCTGGGCGGCCAGATCCGAAGCCGGACGCATCAGTATGGTATGAAAAGTTTTCGGCTTCTTGCTGTCGAAGTAACGAGTCACGCGCAGGCTGTAGAGATAGTAGGGGGCGTCGGTATCAAATTTGACCAATCGGAACAGGGATTCTCGCGGACCGATGAAGGGCAGGATCCGTTGACATAGCTTGCGCACGGTCAGTAGCTCGACCTGGGCAATGTCCTGCCACAGCAGCTCACCATTGACATCACAGACCACGCCATCCACCAGGCGATTGGGCCAATCGAGCTTCATGGTGGAGAAGGCCTTGGCGGCACTGGCTCGCGGTGGTGGGCGTACCGTGGTGGAGAACAGACGGGAGAGATCCCGCTGTAGCTCTTGCTGGATAAATTTGGCTTGCTCGTTGCGGTAGGAGTCATATTCCAGGCTCACCAGCAGGGCCATCAGCAAGCCGACCACCAACATGGCGGACAGCAAGAGCTTGACGTAGAGAGAGCGGATCATTGGCAACTCAGGTTGAAGATATAGCCCTGACGGCGAATGGTGGTAATGGGTTGTAACTCTCCTTCCGGATCCAGTTTCTTGCGCAAGCGGCTGACCAGTACTTCCAGGGTGTTCGGATCCCCTTCGCCATCATCGTACAGCTGATCCATGAGCTGCTGCTTGGAGACCACCTGACCACTATTGCGCATCAGATATTCCAGAATGGTGTATTCAAAGTGGGTGAGCACAACCGTCTCATCGGCAACCGCCAGCTCTTTGCGCGAGAGATCCAGCCGATAGGGGCCAGCCTGAATTTGTGGCGAAATAAACCCGGCGCTGCGGCGGACCAGGGCATTCAACCGTGCCAGCATCTCTTCCTTGTGGAAGGGTTTGACCATGTAGTCATCGGCTCCGGCCTCAAGACCCGCGACCTTGTCCTGCCAGTTGCCCCGGGCGGTCAGGATCAGGATGGGAAACGGGATCTGCTTGTCACGCAGCTGGCGGATCAGCGGTAAGCCATCCATATCCGGTAGGCCGAGATCGATAATGGCGACATCAATCGGATAATCCTCGGCAAAATGCAGAGCCTCCTCGGCCTGGTGAGCGGCGTACACCTGGTGATCTTCTTCTTGCAGGATGGACTTCAAGTGGTGATTCAGCAGACGGTCGTCTTCGGCCAGCAGTATCTTCATGAAACGGGCAATCGGTAGGTGAATGGCAAACCATTCTCCTATGGCCCCTTGGTAAAAGACAAGCAGCAGCCAGAAAAAGCAACGGGAGCCAAGGCTCCCGTGCGGATGTATGGGTCAATGACATCATGATCAAGCGTCGACCAGGCTGCCCCACAGATCATATTCATCGGCGTGTTCGATGACGACGCGCACCAGAGCGCCGGGCTTGAGCGCGGTTTCGCCATTGAGATAGATGACACCGTCGATTTCTGGCGCATCGCCCGGGGTTCGGCCGATCGCACCTTCATTGTCGACTTCATCGATCAACACCCACATCTGCTTGCCCACTTTCTCCGCCAATTTACGGGTGGAAATCTGTTGTTGCAGCTCCATGAAGCGCACGAAGCGCTCCTCCTTGATCTCTTCTGGCACCTGATCCGGCAGCTCGTTGGCTTGAGCGCCATCCACAGGGCTGTATTTGAAGCAACCGACGCGATCCAGCTCTGCCTTCTCCAGAAAATCGAGCAGCATCTGGAAATCTTCCTCGGTTTCCCCCGGGAAGCCGACGATAAAGGTCGAGCGCAGGGTAATCTCCGGACAAATGGCACGCCAGGAGTGGATACGTTCCAGTGTGCGTTCAACCGCTCCCGGGCGCTTCATCAGCTTGAGGATGCGCGGGCTAGCATGCTGCAGCGGAATATCCAAGTAAGGCAGGATCTTGCCTTGTGCCATCAGGGGGATCACATCATCCACATGAGGGTAGGGATAGACGTAATGCAAGCGTACCCAAATGTCGAGCTTGCCCAGCTCTTCACACAGCGCCTTCATGCTGGTTCTGACGGGGGCGCCATCGTAGAAGCCGGTTCTATGTTTGACATCGACGCCATAGGCGGAGGTGTCTTGGGAAATCACCAGCAACTCTTTAACCCCGGCTTCCTTCAAACGCTTGGCTTCGGCGAGTACCTCGCCGATGGGGCGACTCTCCAGGTCCCCACGCATCGACGGTATGATGCAGAAGGTACAGCGATGGTTACAACCTTCGGAAATTTTCAGATAGGCGTAGTGCTTGGGTGTCAGCTTGACGCCATGGGCAGGCACCAGACTCATAAATGGATCATGTGCGGGTTTGGGCACATAGGTATGGACATGCTGCAGCACCTGCTCGTAGGCATGGGGGCCGCTGATCTCCAGCACCTTGGGATGAATGGCGCGGATCTGATCTTCTTTGGCACCCAGACAGCCGGTAACGATCACTTTGCCGTTTTCGGCCAGTGCCTCACCGATCGCCTCGAGTGATTCCTGAACGGCGCTGTCGATAAAGCCACAGGTATTGACGATCACCAACTCGGCATTGTCATAGCGATTGACTACTTCGTAGCCTTCGGTACGCAGCTGGGTCAGGATCCGCTCTGAATCCACCAGGTTTTTGGGGCAACCCAAGGACACAAATCCGATGCGCGCGGCACCCGGCTGTGCTTGTGCCGGCTTGGCCGGCTGGTTGTCGAGCATCTGTCCCAGCGTGGTAGTGGAACAGCTGTCGGAGGCGTTCGGATCGAAGGTATTGACGGTCATAGGCGATACAGCAGACTGCAGATGTTAAAAAAGATGGCGGATTATACCTGATGTCAAGCAAAGGGAAAGGTGAAGAGTTGGTGATTTTTTGTGCGGACTTAAGAAGGCAAGAGTGACAAGGCCTGACTTGCTTGGTTCAGGTGGGGGCTGCGGATCTCACGCTGGCTGTATTGATGTTGCAATCTATGGTGAGCTGGTGCTCTTTTCTCGGCGTTGGTTCAGCGGGTTCAGGTGATTTTTTCGTGATTATCACGGAACCCTGCCTCAAGCGCGCTAAGTTTATAACAACAGGCTCACGACCATGCAGAGGTAGCAATGAAACAACTGACATTGATTCGACATGCTAAATCGAGCTGGAAAATTGCCGAGCTGGAGGATAGCTGGCGTCCTTTGACCTCAAGAGGTTACCGTCAATTGCTGGAGCTGGGGAAGCACGTCCCTGCGGGCGGCTTGTGGCTGGTATCACCCGCAGTCCGAACCTATGCGACGGCTCATGTGTTGCGTCGTCTGGCGGGACTGCCGATGGCCGGATTACAACTGGATGAGCGTCTGTATGAAAGCAGCGGTGATAGGCTGCTGGAGTTGCTGCGTGAACAGGATGATAAGGATGAACATCTGGTGTTGGTCGCTCACAGCCCGGGGCTGGATGAACTGGCGCTATCACTGTGTCCTGGAGCCCTGGTACCGCTGACCACCGCTAGCTTATTGACTCTGGAGCTGGAAATTAGCCAGTGGCAGCAGTGTACTCCGGGTTGCGGTAAGCAACTGACCTATTTGGTGCCTGGCGAGTAAAGCGGCCTGCTCATCGTTCAATAAAGAACCCCGCCGAGGCGGGGTTCTGAATAACGGTTCTGCTGGCTGAATCAAGCGGCGAAGTTCTTGGCCGCAAAATCCCAGTTGGCCAGTGCCCAGAATGCTTCCAGATACTTAGGGCGCAGGTTGCGGTAGTCGATGTAGTAGGCATGTTCCCAAACATCAACGGTCAGCAAGGGAGTGATCCCAGCCTCGGTCAGCGGGCAGCCGGCATTGGAGGTATTCACGATTGCCAGTGAGCCGTCAGCCTTTTTCACCAGCCATGTCCAGCCTGAGCCGAAGTTGGTGACCGCTGATTTAGTGAAGGCTTCCTTGAACTGCTCGAAGGAACCAAATGCCGCATCAATGGCAGCCGCTAACGCTCCGCTCGGCGCGCCACCGGCATTGGGTGCCAAGCTGTGCCAGAAGAAGGTGTGATTCCAGATCTGGGCAGCATTATTGAAGACACCACCGGAGGAGGTCTTGATGATCTCTTCGAGGGATTTGCCTTCAAATTCGGTACCTGGAACCAGGTTGTTCAGGTTGACCACATAGGTGTTGTGGTGCTTGCCGTAGTGAAACTCCAGGGTTTCTTGAGAGAAATGGGGCTCGAGGGCATTCTTTTCGTAGGGCAGGGCCGGAAGTTCAAAAGCCATGAGTAAACTCTCCAATGTATACAGGCCCTCAGCCGGGCCGAATTGCCAAAAAGGGATTAAGTTGGGGACTATCCCGGTTACAGAATTGATTTATAGCAAACTTTTCAGGCTGAACGCCACAACTAAAGCCACAAACGCACCGGAAGTTGTTAACAAACTGCTTACCTGCAGATTACATGACCTACTCTTCATCGCTAAACGATGTTGGGTCCTTGGTATGAATACCCTTCCGATTTGTGGGATTGTTAGCGCGACGTTATGCGCTAGAATAGCCAAAACGACATAGCCAGAGGCCGTAATGGAAACAATCGAGAAGATCAAACAACAAATTGCCGAAAACCCGATCCTGCTGTACATGAAGGGCTCCCCCAAGCTACCCAGCTGCGGTTTTTCATCGCAAGCCTCCCAGGCCTTGATGGCCTGTGGTGAGCCTTTCGCGTATGTCGATATTCTGCTCAATCCGGATATTCGCGCTGAACTGCCCAAATATGCCAATTGGCCAACCTTCCCGCAGCTGTGGGTTGAGGGGGAACTGATTGGTGGCTGTGACATTATTCTGGAGATGTTCCAGCAAGGGGAGCTCAAGCCGTTGATCCAAGAAGCAGCGGCGCGGCATAAGCCAGCGGCTGAGTAACAATTGCGTTCAACGCCTCAGCCGAAAAACTGCATGAAAGCAACAAGGGCCATCATAGTGATGGCCCTTGGTTTATCTGCTAGTGGCTCATAACACCATGCTGGCGATCCAGCCAAAGACGAGCAGTGGGATGTTGTAGTGGATGAAGGTGGGGACCACGCTATCCCAGATATGGTCGTGCTGACCATCGGCATTCAGGCCCGAGGTTGGGCCCAGTGTCGAGTCCGAGGCCGGTGAGCCCGCATCCCCCAAGGCACCAGCGGTGCCGATGATGGCGATGGTGGCTAGCGGTGAGAAACCCAGATGCAGGCAGAGGGGAACATAGATGCCGGCGATGATGGGCACTGTGGAGAAGGAGGAGCCGATCCCCATGGTGACCAGCAGGCCGACCAGCAGCATGGCAAAGGATGCCAAGCCTTTGTGGTCACCCAGCGCGTTACCGACCGTCTGAACCAGGCCTTCAACCCCTTGTGTCGCATTCATCACCGCCGAGAAGCCGGAGGCGCTGATCATGATAAAACCAATCAGCGACATCATTTTCACCCCTTGGGTGAAAGCATCCTGGCTCTCGTGGAATTTGATCACGCCGCCGATCGTGAAAATAAGGAAACCGACCAGCGCGCCCACAATGATCGAGTCGGTATACAACTGCAGACCGAGAGCCGCGAGAATCGCCACCACCGCCACCCACAGATGATGGGGGGTAAAGGTCACTGTTTCCGGCTCGATAGCCAGAATAGGCTCCAGCGCATAGTCACGGGGTTTCCGGTAACTAAAAAAGGCACATCCCAGACCCAGGACCATACCCAGGACCGGGATGGCCATCGCCAGCGGAAGTTGCGGTCCGCTCACGGCCACACCGCTGCGGATCAGATTTTGCGCCAGTATGTCGTTGAGAAAGATGCCGCCAAATCCGACCGGCAAAATCATGTAGGTCGCTGTGAGGCCGAAGGTGATGACACAAGCGACTAACCGGCGATCCAGACGCATTTGCGCCATCACATGCAGCAGAGGCGGGATCAGGATCGGAATAAAGGCGATATGCACCGGGATCAGATTCTGTGAGGCAATACTGACTGCCAGTAAGGCCGCTAAGAGCAGGCTCTTGACCCAGACCAGATGGCTAGGTGTCGCTTTTTTACCCAGTTGTGCAATGACCTTGTGGGCCAGCAGATCGGTGATCCCCGAGCGGGAAATCGCCACGGCAAAGGCTCCAAGCATGGCGTAGGAGAGGGCAATGGTGGCACCGCCACCTAGACCATCGGTGAATGCCTTCAGGGTTTCCATCAGGCTCAGGCCACCGACCAGACCACCCACCAGGGCACTGACCGCCAGTGATACAACGACATTGATCCGCAATAGGCTCAGCAGCAGCATGAGGGATACAGCAACAACAACCGGGTTCATCGATTCTTATCTCAAGGGACTAAAAGAGCGGAATATTTTGCGGATTAAAATCCAAATGTCGAGGGGAAGATCCAGTAGTACGGTTTGATGCTAGTGGATCCGGCTGCGTCAGGAAAAAAACAGCCCCACGTGTGGGGCTGACTTATTTACTCTTCACTAGCGGGTGGCCAGCCACCAAGAGACTTCCAGCGATTGACGATGTGACAAAACAGCTCGGCTGTGCGTTGGGTATCATACAGCGCGGAATGGGCCTCCTTGTTATTGAAGGCAATTCCTGCTGCCATACACGCCTTGGCCAGCACGGTTTGACCCAGTGCCAGACCTGCCAAGGTGGCGGTGTCGAA
This sequence comes from Pseudaeromonas pectinilytica, assembly GCF_054780855.1. Taxonomy (NCBI): domain Bacteria; kingdom Pseudomonadati; phylum Pseudomonadota; class Gammaproteobacteria; order Aeromonadales; family Aeromonadaceae; genus Pseudaeromonas; species Pseudaeromonas pectinilytica. The sequence continues at coordinate 27,114 of NZ_BAAGVN010000127.1, read as the reverse complement.
CGTAGCAAACGGGTGGAATGGATTGCGCTTTAATCCCGCACGCTCAGCGGCCGCCATCAGGAAGCCATGGTCAAATGCGGCGTTGTGCGCCACGACGATGGCCCGATGACAATCCGTTTCCTTGAGGCCCTTGCGTAGCCCTTTGAAGATGGCGCCCAGCGCGTCTTTTTCAGAGACCGCACCGCGCAGGGGATTAAACGGATCTATCCCGTTGAACTCAATAGCGGCCTTCTCGATGTTCGCACCCTCGAAGGGTTCGACATGAAAATGGAAGGTCTCATCGATATGCATCCATCCATCGTCATCCATGGTCAGGGTGCAGGCGGCGATTTCCAGCAGCGCATCACCTTTGGCGTTGAAACCAGCCGTTTCAACATCGATGACGACAGGGAAGTAGCCGCGAAAGCGGGCTTTTAACGGGTGCAACGGGATTTTTTCACTCATCCAAAACTCGATCACTAGAACAGGGTGTGAAGAAACGGAGCCCGTTAAGGCTCCATGATATCGTAGGTACTCATCCAGCCCAGACGTTCGAACAATTCAAACAGCAGGCTGACGGCAATAGACAGCAAGGTTGCCAATGCCATCCCCTTGAGGCTGACACTGCCGATATCCAAGTGGGCACCGGACAGGCCGATGATCAGCACAATGGAGGTCAGGATCAAATTCTTCGGTTTGCTGTAATCAACCTTGGATTCGACCAGCATACGGATACCGGAAGCGGCAATCACCCCGAATAACAGCAGGGACACACCGCCCATGACCGGAACCGGGATGGTACGGATGAGCGCCGTGAATTGACCAAAAAACGCTAACAGAATAGAAATCACAGCGGCGCCACCGATAACCCAGACACTGTAGACCCGGGTAATGGCCATCACGCCAATGTTTTCACCGTAGGTGGTGGTAGGGACGGAGCCGAAAAAGCCGGACAGGGTGGTGGAGATACCGTCGCCCATCAAGGAACGATGCATTCCTGGGTCTTTCATCAGCGGGCGGTCGACGATCTTCTCCGTCACGATGAAATGACCGATATGCTCGGCAATCACCACGAAGGCTGCCGGCAATATGGTGATGATGGCGGCCAGCTCGAAGGTTGGAGAGTAGAAGGTTGGCATCTGGAACACGGATGCCTGCGCCACATTGGTAAAATCAACCAGGCCTAGCAACCAGGCGGCTGCATAGCCGACGATGATGGCAATCAGGATTGGGATCACGGCCAGAAAGCCGCGGAACAGCACAGAGCCAAACACTACGACGGCGAAGGTCAGCATGGCCACTCCGACTACTTTCGGATCCAGGGTCTTGGCGGTCAAACCGGCCATGTCTGCGGCCACAGGCGCCAGCTCCAGACCTATGATGGCAACGATGGCCCCCATGGCGGCTGGTGGAAAAATGACGTTGATCCACTGGTAGCCGAACAGCTTGATCAGGCTGGCGACAGCCATGAACAACAGACCGGAGGCAATAAAGCCGCCCAATGCGGTTTCATAGTTGTAACTGGCCATCACGGCAAAAACTGGGGAGAGAAACGCGAAACTGGAGCCCAGGTAAGCCGGTACCTTGCCTTGACAGAGAAACAGGTAAATCAGGGTGCCGATACCGTTGAATAACAAGACGGTACCCACATCGACCTTGAACAGCATGGGTACCAGCACCGAGGCACCGAACATGGCGAATAGATGCTGAAAACTCAGGGGAATACTTTCCAGTAAAGAAGGTCGCTCTTCTATCTGGATGATACGTTTGCGCATGGGGTTTCTCCTTTCCCGCAGGTTATTTTCTTTTAAGAGGCTTTCTTGAGTCTTATCTGGGTATAAAGACGGCGTATTATGGCAGAAGTGCCCTTGAAAGCCCATGCCTGCAGCGAGCTCCGACTTCGTGGCAATTCCTCTAAAGTAATAGCTTTTCAGGCCGATAGAGGGGAGGTACAGGAAGAGGAGACGGCCGTGAAGTACAGATATCTGTTTGGCTTGCTAGGTGTTCTGACTGCAGTCAGCCAGGCTGCGGTGCTGGAATATGGCGCCAGTCTGGATCAGTCCAGTTGGCGATTGACCGGTGATAGCGCACTGGAATGCCGTCTCGAGCATTTTATTCCCGGTTACGGTAGCGGTTCTTTCGTCAGCAGGGCTGGTAAGAATATCAACCTGGACTTCGAGCTGCGGCCATTGCGCCCCAATGCCCGGGTGCAAACCGTGACCTTGCGCTCGCTGCCCCCACGCTGGCGTCCCGGTGTTGCCGAAACCGGTATGGGGACCATCCGTTTCTACAAACAGTTTGACGGTCTGGTCGAGGGGCAAACCGCCTGGACCATGGTCGGCGAACTGGAGCAGGGACGTTTCCCAGCTTTTGTGTTCCGTGATTGGTACCATAGAGGTGAACCGGTACAAGTATCGGTATCGGCGGTTGGCTTTTATGCCCGTTATCAATCCTTCCTGATGTGCCTGCAGAGTTTGTTGCCCTATACCTTTGCCGATATTGCGTTTACCGCGCTGAATTACGAGAAGAACAGTGATCGGTTGACCCCCTATTCCCAGCGGCGTTTGGAGATGATTGGTGAATACCTGAAAGCGGATCCGTCGATCGATATGCTGGTGATTAACGCTTATACCGACAGCTATGGTGGGCGTTGGCCAAACTTGAAACTCTCCGAAAAACGCGCCAAGACCATCAAGAACTATTTTGCCAGTTTGGGGATTGATCCGGCACGGATCGAAGTGGAAGGCCATGGTGAGAAGCAACATGTCGCCAGCAATGAAACGGAGACCGGCAGGTCATTGAATCGCCGGGTCATCATTTCCATGTCCCGCTTCCTGCCGAATTATGAAACTCGCGGCCAGGAAGTGGGTGGTGACATGTACACGGGTGAGGCGTCTGCACCGGCAACCGATAAAGAAGCGATGGCGCCGAAGGCGGATGAGTCCATGATCCAACCTGCTGCGGCCACTGGAGCCACGGAAGCGGGTACCAAGGCTAAGCCGCAGACGGCGAAAAAACCGGCTATCACCTCGGCTCCGGCGTCTGGCGCTAACAGCGGCGCTTGATACGGACACTCCCCAATGCTCGATCAAAAAAGCCCTGTTTAGATAACAGGGCTTTTTATTGGTGGCTTGCGGGTGCAGATGTTAACTGACTTGATATTGCTCCGCATACGAAGCGGCTAACACCTTGGCTTTGTTCAGCGAGGCGGTATCCAGTCGGGTGGCGGCGTTATCACGGATCTTGGCGGCGTCCGGGAAGCCAACGGCAGCCAGCGAGCCCCAGACATACGCCTGCATATCATCCTGAGGGACTCCTTGCCCCAAGGCATACATGGCCGAGAGTAGAAACTGGGCCTCGATATGGGATTTTTCCGCGGCTTGTCGATACCAGAACAGGGCTTGCTTGTTGTCCTGCGCCACGCCTTGGCCGTTGTAATACATGAGCCCAATGTTGTAAGGCGCTTCAGGGTGATCCAGTTCGGCCGACTTTTTGTACCACTTCAGGGCCGCTTTGTAATCCTGAGCCACACCCCGTCCCATGTCATACATGAGTGCCAGCGTGTACGCCGCATCGGCATGTTCCAATTCTGCCGCTTTTTGATACCAGCGGGCACTTTCGGCGGCATCCTGGGTTACGCCGCGTCCGGTGTCGAACCGCAGGGCCAACTGATAGGCTGCTTCCGGATGGCCGCGTTCGGCAGCTATGCGATAGCACTCCAGAGCTTGCTGTTGATCCTGACTCACGCCTTTACCCTGCTCATAAAGCGAGGCGAGTTTGACCAAGGCTACCGGATGGCCCTGATGGGCGGCGAGTCGATACCAGTGCGCGGCCATTAGGTCGTTCTGCAGAACTTCCTGACCCAGGGCATAACATTCACCCAGGCTATATTGGGCATCGGCGTTGCCCTGTTTGGCAGCCTGTTGGGCTGCTGCCATCTCTTTAAACTCCATCGAGTGGGTCTCCTGTCGCTGGTCTGGGCGGATTATACCAACACTCGCTGAAGTGACACAGACTCAACTGCAGCGAAAGCGAGTGGTTGTTAACGTTTTCAACAAAATAGCGGATCAATGCGGCGGTATCGCCGCTCCTTGTCCTGGCTGGGGTGGTGGCACTGGACAGTCCAGACACAAAGCCAAAACCCGAAACAGGGTAAATTCAACGTCAGAAACCTTGCCATCCCAGGCCATGGCATCGGAGAGGGCATGGATAAACTGTAATTTGATGCGTGGTGCTGCCTGTTGGAGTCGGCTCAGTGCGTTTCCGATGGCGTCGAGATCCACCGTGGTTTCCCGACTCAGTGGCAATGGCAGCTGTGCGCTCAGCGCGGTAAAAAATGCTTCCGCCGCCGCAGGCGTGTTGGTGCAGTGATGGGCCATCCAATTGGCCACTTGTTGGATTTCGGCACCAAGCTGCTCGATATTTCTCACCATGCTATTCGATGGAGGGATGCGCGAAAAACAGGGTGCTAACTGGTGGTCGATCAAACGGCTCAGCAACCATTCAAATAGGTTTTCCTCTCCGTCGGCGTGAATTAACTGGTGGAGACGATCTGTAAACATCGCGTATTGCTGGCTATCGAGTCGCTGCAGGGTTGGCAGGCACAACTCCACCAAACCCAGACGCAAGGGGGCGGATAGTGGATAACAGGTTAATGCTTCCACCTCCCGAGGATTGGGCAACAGCGAAAACTGCCGATGCCGGATCACCAGATCGGAGCTGATCAGCAGTGAGTAGAGTACCGACTGAGCCTCCTGTAACTGGTGGGCTGCGGTAATGAGTGGTGCGGGGATCTGAGGTAACCACTCCTGCGGTGCATCCAGATCCAGTGTCATGGCGGCAGGTGGCGCGGCCAGTATCCTGGATGATGGCGAGCCATCGATTGCGGATCCACGACGTTGCTGTACCGGAGTATCGGCCAGCTCCCGATAGTCATTCGGCTGCATCGGTAGTAGATTCCGAATGTATTGACCATTCCAGTCCGGCTCCAAGGCGCGGATCCGCTCGGCAAGGGGGGGATGTGTCGCTAACGCGCCGGCGAAGGTACTGTCCAGGCCTTGGGCAAAAAACAGGTGGCTGAAGCTGCGGCTGGCGGGATGAAAGATCAGTGAGGCATAGGGATGCCCCGCGACCTTCTTCAGGGCAGAGGCCAGGGCGCGGGGGTTGCGGGTAAATTGTACCGCGGCAGCATCCGCCAGGGTTTCGCGTTGCCGGTTGACGGCGGCCTTGATGAGTTCACTGAAGAAGACGCCCCCATACCCAATCAGATAACAGCCGGAATGGAGTGGGTTGGCGTGCCGATGGGTTTTTTCGGGCCAGAATTGATCGGAAGTTTGGTGCTGTATCGGACGATCAAGCTGTTCTGCTAGTTCGGCAATCACGAGTAAGCCGGTCATGGCGGCGGCCAACTGTAGGTTCAGGCGAATATCGCCATGGCGAATGTGGCTGAATTCATGGGCAACCATGGCCTGCAATTCATCCCGATCCAGGGCTTCCAGTGCTCCCCGCGTCACCACGATGACCGCATCCTGGATCCCCATGCCGGCGGCAAAGCTATTGATGCTTTGCTCTTGCTCCTGCACAAACAAGGCAGGAACGGGTAATCCGGATGCCAGGGCCATCTCTTCGACGACGTTACGGAATTGTTGATCCTTGAGGCTGTTTGCTGTGAGTGCCAGTCGGCTGGCGCCCAATGCCTTAGCTACATGCCAGCCACCGCGTTTGAGCGAATGATAACGGGCGTAGCTGATGATCAGACACAGCAGCATGATCAACCCGCTCATAAACAAAAAATGCGGCAGACTGAATAGGTCACTGGTGGGTGCGGCAAACAGTAATTTTAAGGGGATCAGCAGCAGGCTTAACCAGAGACTGGAAAGAATGCCGAGTGCAACAACTCCAGCCAGATAAAGCAGGATCAGCAATCGACTGCTGCGACGGGCGGTCTGCTGTTGCTGGTAAAAATCCATACTGCGACTCCCGGTCGGCTAGTGGGGTGCAGGTACTCAGCTGGCCGAAGTCAGATTGATCCGAGGGGGCTGGTGGTATAACTCGGGTTCCGCAATTTCCAGTAAAGAGGCATCGACACCGTGACCTACGCGCGCTGCAAACAGTAATGCAGGGAACTGTCTACGGTAAATATTGTATGCGGTGACGCCGTCATTGAATGCCTGGCGGGCGAATGCGACCCGATTTTCGGTCGCTGTCAGCTCCTCAAACAACTGGGCGATCTGCGCATTGGCTTTGAGTTCCGGATAAGCCTCGATTTGGATGTTCAAGTTGCCTAACGCCTGGGTCAACAGGGTTTCTGCCTGACCCAGCTGGGTCATGGCCTGATCTTTGCCCGGATTCTGGCTGGCAACCTTCAACAGAGCATGAGCCGCATTACGTGCCTCGGTAATGGCCTGTAGGGTCTGATTTTCATGTTGCAGGTAACCGCGGACTGTCTCCACCAGATTGGGGATCAGGTCGTAGCGACGACGGAGTTGCACCTCGATCTGGGCAAAACTGTTGGCATATTGGCCTTTAAGGGCGACCAGATGGTTATAGATCTGCGCCAGCCACATTAGTAAACCCAGCAGGGTGGCCAGAATGATCAACAAAACTATCATCGTCTCTCTCCTTGTCGTGCATCAGCAGCCGCAACTGGCTGCTAATTTCATTCTGCTACCGATGGCCATGACGAGTTGCGAACCCGTCATGACAGAGCGGGCTATGCTGTTGGCAGCAAACTAGTTCCCCAGACCCTGTCCGGCAAACTTCTTGTTGATCAGTTCAATCTTGTAACCGTCGGGGTCGACCACAAATGCAATCTCCGTAGTTCCGCCTTGCACCGGCCCGGGCTCACGGGTGATGGTGCCACCTGCGGCGCGAATAGCATCACAGGTGGCATAGATATCTTCAGTCTCAAGGGCGATGTGGCCATAAGCATTTCCCAGCTCGTACTCGCTGACGCCCCAGTTGTAGGTCAACTCGATCACGGCTTCATCTTTTTCATCGCCATAACCTACGAATGCCAACGTGTACTTATATTCGGTGTTTTCACTTTGCCGCAGTAATTTCATCCCCAGGATCCGGGTATAAAAATCCAGTGAACGGGGTAGATCACCGACACGAAGCATGGTGTGAAGAATGCGCATGGTTATTTCCTCTCGTCGCAACATAATAAATTGCCCACTGGGCTGTTATCCCAGCCCATCGTGGTATCGGCCGAGAATATCATGATTGTTACAGCACGCCACATGCAGACATGAGTATTCGAATGGAGAGCCCGCTAAGCCGACTGCGTTACGACTCAACCTTATGAGGAGGCGCTGCGGCGGGATCGCTTGGTCCTTGCGCCTTGCAGCCCCAGACTGGCACCGCCGATGATCAGCACCCCGGCAATCACATGGCGTAGCTGCAGGCTTTCGCCGTTGATCAACACCAGCAACAAGGTGCTGAGCAGCGGAGTGAGGTAGGCAAGGGCACCAATGCGACGGGGATCTCCGTCCCGTAATGCCAGATACCAGGTGATGAAAGCTGTTCCCATCGGGCCCATGGCCAAGCCAATGATCAACCACCAGTCATGACTGGGGATCTGCCGCCACGGCAGGGCGCCCTCGCTGAAATGGGAGATCACCAGTGCGAGCAAGCCCGAGATCAGGCAGCAGGCACCGATGACAGGTGCTGGCGCCGCAGGAAGGCGGCGTGAGAGCACCGAGTAAAATCCCCAGGTGATCGCGGCAGCGAGAGCGAGCAAATAGCCAGGGATATAGAGCTGTTGCAGATGCAAGGAGCCATCGGTCATCACCAGCAGACTGCCACACAAACCCAGCAGGCCAGCCATGACATGCTGGCGTTGCAACGGGTGCTGAGGTAGCAACAGTGGCGTGAACAGGATGATCATCAAGGGCCAGAGATAATTGATCAAATTGGCTTCCAGTACCGGGGCATGGCGGAAGGCACTGAACAATAGCAGGTGATAGCCGAGAAAAGCGATGATGGTGGCCAACCAGGTGACAAGCGGGGCTCGCCATTGCCGCCAGAACGGAATGGCACCCAACCCGCAAAACAACAACACTAGGCCGACCAAGACCAGCGGTGTCACCGAGGTGATCCGCGATGTCAGTGCCGCTAATGATGACCACAGTAGTATGGTTAACAGCGCCAAGAGCGTGGATCTGTCCAGCCAACGGGCGTTGGACGAAGGCATAAAAACTCCTAATTCTGAAGATGAAACGACTCGAGTGACGAGTCACTGAGGTATGGCATGCGCTTGGATACTGCCGGAGTCATCATCGCATATCAGTCGGTCAGGCAGGCGGGATCAAACTGATAGCGGCCATCCAGCCAGTCCAGCAGTTCGATCACCGCCGGATGGCAGCGATAGGGCTGATAGCGCTGACGCAGCTGTTGTTTGTCGTTCTCGCCAAGCTGTTCCAGGCCCAGCTGACAGAAGGCTGGTAGATCGATGGTCAGTTGCCGGGCTAATTCGGCGCCTAATTCCTCGCCTGCGATCTGCATCCAGAGTGCGTCGGGATGGTAATCATCCACCAACTGATAACTCAAGGGTAAAGAGGCCAATGGCAACCTGCTCAATACCGGTTGTTTCATCGGATTTACCGCATGTCCTGCCAGATAGTGTTGCAACTGGGCTGGACGATTCTCGAAGGGCCGCAAATAAAGAAAGTTGGAGGCTTTCTTGCCGTCGTTGACCGGATAGTTATCCCAAAGAAAGGGTTTGCGTTTGAGGGTGTCAGCCACCCAGGATAGATGATCCAGCGGATAATGGGTTGAACACACCTTGGGGCCGGTCCAGAACAGATCAAAATGGGCGTCCAGTCCAGATCCCAGCTCCGGCCAGTAGTTTGCCGGCATGGCACCGAATACCTTTTCCAGGATGGGGTCCGTGCTATAAAAACTTGGACAAAAAATCAGGCGTTTGGCGCGGGTGTGGGCGGCAATATCATGGGCGATGGTGAGTTGTAGACGGGCCAGCTCGGGTGTGTCGCTGGGCATGTCATCAAACAGCACCGCCAAGATGTCCGGGGCCAGCTCGGCATCGATCAGCTGGACCTTGGCCAGGAGTTGTGCGCGTTTTTGTGGGTAATCATGGTGGGCGCCAAGGGGGGTCAAGCCTATGCCAAAAGCCAAGTGATTCGCCTTGCAGCTGGCGGCCAACGCCCGGAGTTCGGCTAGCTGCTGATCAGGCCATGGCTGCTGCCAGCGCCGGCGCAGATAGTCATCATCTTTAGGTGCGTAGATATAGAAGCCATAGCCGTGACGCGGTAGCCAGCGGGCATATTCCTGCCGTTGCGGCCATGACCAGCTATGACCGAAAAAACCCTCGATGACGCCAAGAAAATTATGGGGTAGGGAAGATTGCCCGGTGAAGACCGGTTGAGATGAGAAAGGCGATACAGGCTCTGGCATAGGGGCTCTCATGAAGATCCGTAATCAAGAAATAAACGCTCATGCCATCTGGATGGATGAACCGATCGCTACTGTAGCAAACTGCATCCGTCATGGCTTGTCATCGGAAACGACAAACCCGGCTCTTGGCGTGAAAGTGGTGAATTAAGCAACAATTCATGCCGTTAGCTGCAATTTTTGTTGTAAAAATGCGAAACAGGCATCTCCGATATACTGGGGATAGCTCGACTAGCCCAGATGGCATCGCTATAATGCCGCGTCATTTTATGTATCGAGGGAAGACATTATTGTCTTCAAACGAGGATGAGGTGGGCGCTGGTCGCCTGGCTGCGTCTGAGGAGTAGGGGGATCCCCCTGCGTGCTGAGTTGAACGAGGTAGAAGAATGCAAGTTTCTGTAGAGACGACCCAAGGCCTTGAGCGCCGTCTTACCATCACAGTACCGGCTGAGAAAGTAGAGAAAGAAGTCAATGCTCGCCTGGCTCAACTGGCCAAGACCCGTCGTATCGACGGTTTCCGTCCTGGCAAGGCTCCGATGAGCGTGATCAAGAAAATGTACGGTCAAATGGTTGTTGCTGATGCGGCTGATGCGCTGATCCAACGTCATTTCGTCGAAGCTGTGGTCAGCCAGAAGCTGAGCCCGGCCGGTGCCCCGACTGTTACTCCGAATGAACTGCAAGCTGGTCAGGACTTCGTGTTCACCGCCAGCTTTGAAGTTTACCCGGAAATCGAAGTGAAGAATCTGGATGCCATCCAGATTGAAAAGCCGGTTGCCAGCGTTCAAGACGCCGATCTGGACAAGATGATCGAAACCCTGCGCAAGCAACACGCCACCTGGGCTGATGTTGATGCTCCGGCTGCGGCTGAACTGCGTGTCAACATGGACTTCAGCGGCTCTATCGATGGCGTTGAATTCGAAGGCGGCAAGGCGGAAGGTTTCTCCCTGGTTCTGGGCGCAGGCCGTATGATCCCGGGCTTCGAAGATGGTCTGTATGGCAAGAAAGCCGGAGAAGCGTTTGATATCAACGTCACCTTCCCGGAAGACTACCATGCTGAAAATCTGAAGGGTAAGGCTGCCAAGTTTGCTATCAAGCTGAACAAGGTTGAGCAACAGATCCTGCCGGAATTGACCGCTGAGTTCGTACAACGCTTCGGTGTTGAAGACGGCTCTATCGATGCTCTGCGTGCCGAAGTGCGCAAGAACATGGAGCGTGAGCTGAGCCAAGCGCTGAAAAACGCGGTGAAGGAGCAAGCCCTGCAAGGTCTGCTCGACAACAACGAAATTTCTGTGCCGAAGGCTGCCGTTGAGCAAGAAATTGACGGTCTGCGTCAGCAAGCGATGCAACGTTTTGGCGGTGCCCAGCAAGCCAAGAACATGCCGCAGCTGCCAGCTGAGCTGTTCCAGGAGCAAGCTGAGCGTCGTGTCCGCATTGGCCTGTTGCTGGGTGAAGTGATCCGTACCAACGCCATCAAGGCGGAAGACGATCGCGTCAAGAGCATCATTGAATCCATGGCGACTGCGTATGAAGATCCGCAGGAAGTGGTGGATTACTACCTGAAGAACGAACAACTGCTGAACAACATCCGCAATCTGGCGGTTGAAGAACAAGCGGTTGAGCTGATCATGTCCAAGGCCAAGGTGACCGAGAAGGCGCTTTCCTTTGATGATGTGATCAACAAAGCGTCTGCAGCTGCCTGATTCGATTTGACGTCATCACAATCTTGATGCGTATAATGGCCCGTGTGATATCACTCGGGCCTTTTTACTTTAGGAACATCATCTTATGAATAAACTGATCCAGGATTCTCTTGCTCCTTCCATGAATGCGCTGGTGCCCATCGTGGTAGAGCAGACCGCCAAGGGCGAGCGTTCATATGATATCTATTCCCGTCTGCTCAAAGAGCGCGTCATCTTTCTGACCGGTCAGGTCGAGGATTACATGGCCAACCTGGTGGTGGCCCAGTTGTTGTTCCTGGAATCAGAGAATCCGGAGAAGGACATCTATCTGTATATCAACTCTCCAGGTGGCTCGGTAACGGCCGGGATGTCGATCTATGACACCATGCAATTTATCAAACCGGACGTCAGCACCGTTTGTATGGGGCAGGCTTGCTCCATGGGGGCCTTCTTGCTGGCCGGTGGTGCCAAGGAAAAACGCTTTGTACTGCCGCACTCACGGGTGATGATCCATCAACCGTTGGGTGGTTTCCAAGGCCAGGCGTCTGACATCCAGATCCATGCCATGGAAATTTTGAAGATCAAGCAGACCTTGAATGAGCGGTTGGCATTCCACACGGGGCAACCTCTTGATCAGATTGAGCGTGATACCGATCGGGACAACTTCATGTCGGCTGAAATGGCTGTGGAGTATGGCATTGTTGATGCGGTCCTGACCAAGCGGGACTGACACACGCTGCTGCCTGTTATACACTGAATAAAGCTTCGGAGGCCGCTGCCTCCGGTATTTTGATTTGAGGTTTATGAATGACAGATAAACGCAAAGGTGACGGCGACCATGGCAAGTTGCTTTACTGCTCTTTTTGCGGGAAGAGTCAGCATGAAGTACGCAAACTGATCGCCGGTCCGTCAGTTTACATTTGCGATGAATGCGTAGATTTATGCAATGACATCATCAGCGAGGAGATCCGCGAGATCAGTCCTCGTCGTGATGAACGTTCCTTGCCGACGCCTCATGAGATCCGTGCCCATCTGGACGATTATGTCATCGGGCAAGAACATGCCAAGAAAGTGCTGGCAGTGGCGGTGTATAACCATTACAAGCGCTTGCGCAGTGGTTACGCAGCTGATGGGGTTGAACTGGGTAAATCCAACATTCTGCTGATTGGTCCGACCGGCAGCGGTAAGACCTTGCTGGCTGAATCCCTGGCTCGACTGCTGGATGTGCCATTCACCATGGCCGATGCCACCACATTGACCGAAGCCGGTTATGTCGGTGAGGATGTCGAGAACATCATCCAGAAGTTGCTGCAAAAATGCGATTATGACATCGAAAAAGCCCAGCGCGGCATCGTCTATATCGATGAAATCGACAAGATTTCGCGCAAGTCGGAAAACCCGTCTATTACCCGTGATGTCTCGGGTGAAGGGGTGCAGCAGGCGTTGCTGAAATTGATTGAAGGCACTATTGCTTCGGTTCCGCCTCAGGGGGGACGTAAGCACCCGCAGCAGGAGTTTTTGCAGGTTGATACCTCGAAGATCCTGTTTATTTGCGGTGGCGCTTTTGCTGGCCTGGATAAGGTGATTGAACAACGTTCTTCCAAGGGTACCGGCATCGGTTTCAAGGCGGATGTGAAATCCAAAGAGAAACCGGTGAGCCTGACAGAGTCTTTTGCCAAGGTTGAGCCGGAAGACTTGGTGAAATATGGTTTGATCCCTGAATTCATCGGCCGGTTGCCCGTGTTGGCTACGTTGACCGAGCTGGATCAGGCGGCTCTGATCCAGATCCTGACTTCACCCAAGAATGCACTGACCAAGCAATTCCAAGCCTTATTCAAGCTCGAAGGTGTGGAGCTTGAATTCCGTGAAGAAGCACTGCTGGCGATTGCTGCCAAGGCGATGGAGCGTAAAACTGGAGCCCGTGGTCTGCGTTCGATCGTGGAAGGTGTGCTGCTGGATACCATGTATGACCTGCCATCACAAAACGATGTGGTGAAGGTCGTCATCGATGACAGTGTGATCAAGGGTGAAGGGCAACCGCTTCTTATCTATGAAAACCATGAGCGACAAGCGGCTTCTGGTGACTAACTGTCTTAAAAATAAGCAGTTGAAAGGGGCAATTTGCCCCTTTCAGCTTTTTTGCCTACCGAGCAATTGAATCTGCGTGAAGCGCCCCCATATACTCACGAAGTTGCATCATTCAAAGGCGTTATGCCAAGAGAAAAGAATATGAATCTTGAGCGTTCTGAACGCGTTGTCATACCTGTCTTGCCGTTACGTGATGTGGTGGTTTATCCCCACATGGTTATTCCGTTGTTTGTCGGGCGAGAAAAATCTATCCGCTGCCTTGAAGCGGCGATGGAGCAGGAAAAGCGTATTTTATTGGTAGCGCAAAAAGAGGCTGCCACCGATGAACCCGGTCTGGACGATCTCTATCGGGTCGGCACTATTGCTAACATTCTGCAATTACTGAAACTGCCGGATGGCACGGTCAAAGTGTTGGTGGAAGGGGCACAACGAGCTGAGCTCGAGCAATTGACGGAAGAAGAAAACTACTTCGTCGGTGTGGCTCATCTGTGTGAATCGGTTGCGATCGTCGAAAAAGAAGAAGAAGTTCTGGTTCGTTCGGCGATTAGTCAGTTTGAAGGCTACATCAAGCTGAACAAGAAAATTCCGCCGGAGGTTCTGGCCTCAGTCTCTGCTATCGATGACGCTGCTCGTCTGGCCGATACCATGGCAGCCCATATGCCGCTGAAAATCGAGGACAAGCAAAAGGTTCTCGAACTGCCGGAGATCTCCGAACGCCTGATGTTCTTGATGGCGATGATGGAGTCTGAAATCGATCTGCTGCAGGTTGAAAAGCGCATTCGCTCCCGCGTCAAGAAGCAGATGGAGAAGAGCCAGCGTGAGTATTATCTCAACGAGCAGATGAAGGCGATCCAGAAGGAGTTGGGTGAGCTCGAAGAGTCGCCTGACGAGTTTGATGGCCTGCAGACCAAGATTGAAGAAGTTGGAATGCCAGAGGAAGCCAAGACCAAGACCCTGGGTGAGCTGAGCAAGCTGAAGATGATGTCACCCATGTCAGCCGAAGCGACGGTCGTGCGCAGCTACATCGACTGGATGGTGGCGGTGCCTTGGAAACAAAAGACCAAGGTTAAAAAGAATCTGGCGCAGGCTGAGTTGACCTTGAACCAGGACCATTACGGCTTGGAGAAGGTCAAAGAACGCATTCTGGAGTATCTGGCAGTACAGAGCCGGATGAACAAACTCAAAGGTCCAATCTTGTGCTTGGTCGGTCCTCCCGGGGTTGGTAAAACCTCGCTCGGGCAGTCGATTGCCAAGGCTACCGGTCGCAAATATGTGCGTATGGCTTTGGGTGGTGTGCGCGATGAAGCCGAAATTCGCGGCCATCGTCGTACCTATATCGGCTCCATGCCCGGTAAGTTGCTGCAGAAGATGGCGAAGGTCGGTGTCCGTAATCCGCTGTTTCTGCTGGACGAGATCGACAAGCTCTCTTCGGATATGCGCGGCGATCCGGCATCAGCGCTGCTGGAAGTTCTGGATCCGGAGCAAAACAACAGCTTCAACGATCATTATCTGGAAGTGGATTATGACCTGTCGGACGTAATGTTTGTGGCCACATCGAACTCGATGAATATTCCAGGGCCCTTGCTGGATCGGATGGAAGTGATCCGGCTGTCTGGATATACCGAAGACGAGAAGCTCAACATTGCCAAAGATCATTTGCTGCAAAAGCAGATCGAGCGTAATGGCCTGAAGCCCCATGAAATCACCATCGAGGATTCGGCGCTAGTCGGTATCATCCGCTACTACACCCGCGAAGCGGGGGTGCGCAGCCTGGAGCGTGAAATATCCAAGCTGTGTCGCAAGGCGGTGAAAGCTATTTTGCTGGATAAGAACCTCAAACAGGTCACGATCAACCAGGATAATCTGAAAGAATATCTGGGTGTGCAGCGCTTCGATTATGGCAAAGCAGAAGACCATGATCAGGTTGGTCAGGTCGTCGGCTTGGCTTGGACCGAAGTAGGTGGTGATTTACTGACTATCGAAGCGACGAATGTACCGGGCAAGGGCAAGTTAACCTATACCGGTTCACTGGGTGATGTGATGCAGGAATCTATCCAGGCAGCACTTACCGTGGTTCGGGCGCGTGCCGAGCAGCTACGCATCAATCCGGATTTTTATGAAAAACGGGACATTCATGTTCACGTGCCGGAAGGTGCGACTCCCAAGGATGGCCCAAGTGCCGGCATTGCCATGTGCACGGCGTTGGTCTCCAGCTTGACCGGAAATCCAGTTCGCTCGGATGTCGCCATGACCGGAGAAATTACCTTACGCGGAGAGGTATTACCGATTGGCGGCTTGAAAGAGAAGCTGCTGGCGGCCCATCGGGGTGGAATCAAGCGTGTAGTGATCCCGAAGGAGAACGCCAAGGATCTCGAAGAGATCCCTGAGAATGTGAAACAGGATCTAGAAATTCACGCGGTGCGGTGGATTGATGATGTGCTGCGTCTGGCACTACAAAATCCGGTTGCTCCAATTGAAGTGGTAACAGCTACACCATAACGATGGGCAGCCGGGTGACTGGCTGTTTTTCGTCTCTCCAGCGGTACGAAATATGACCGCTCTATACCAGAGAGGTTGGCAAAGCGTGAATTGCCGCGGGTTCCCGTTGGCCTTCACTTGCAACCCCTCTGGAGGATTGTTATAAAGCGTTGACTCGTCATGGCCTAGGGAAAACAGCTATGACCAAGGCTAAAAATAGGGGAAGAAAAACGTGAACAAATCGCAACTCGTTGACACAATTTCTGAAGGGGCGGATCTGTCTAAAGCGGCAGCCGGTCGTGCGCTGGATTCATTCATCGATGCTGTCGGTGAAGCGCTGAAGGCAGGTGACCAGGTTTCTCTGGTTGGCTTTGGTACTTTCTCATTGCGTGAACGCGCTTCGCGCTCTGGTCGTAACCCGCAAACGGGTGAGACCATCGAGATCGCAGCAGCTAAAATTCCGGCATTCAAGGCAGGCAAAGCGTTGAAAGACGCCGTTAACTAAAGCTCGCCCTTTTCCTTTCGGGGAAGTTGTTGCATTCAATTGCTTGAATCCTCAAATCTTATAAATCAGGGCGCATCACTTCAGGTGCGCTTTTTTATATTCACATCCACTGCATCGGGAGCAAAGATTCATGCTGATGGATAAACTGCGGGAAGGGGCTCAGGGACGGATCGCTAAAATCATTTTTTGGCTGATCATTCTCTCTTTTGCCCTGGCGGGTGTCGGTAGCTATTTGAACAGTCCGGTGGATACCAGCCCTGCCGAAGTTAATGGCGAACCCATAACCGCTCAGGCGCTGGATACGGCGTATCGCAACGAACGTAGCCGTTTGGAATCCCAGTTTGGCGAAAACTTTTCGCAATTGGCGAGTAATCCAGAATATATCAAGCAGATGCGCAAAGGTGTGCTGGATAAGCTGATTGATCAGCTGTTGCTCGACCAACAGGCTCACGAGACTCACATTCGTGTTGGCGATGAACAGGTCAAGGCCGCCATCCGCGCTATGCCGGAGTTCCAAAGTGAAGGCAAATTTGATAATGAACGTTATCTGAATCTGCTTAACCGTGCCGGCTATACACCTCAAAGTTTCAGCGAGTCCATTCGTCAGGATCTGGTCCGGCAAAATTGGGTCGGTGGTTTGATTGGTAGCGAATTCGCGCTTCCTGGTGAAGTCAAAACGATCGATCTGTTGTTGCAACAAACTCGTGATGCCACCCTGTATACCCTGCCGGTGGATCATTTCCTCAAGACGATGACCGTAACTGACGCTGAACTGTCGGCTTATTATCAAGCGCATCAGAAGCAGTTCATGAGCCCGGATCAAGTCAAGATCAGCTACGTGTTGCTGGATGCCAAAGACCTGCAAGCCACGGTGGCGATCACCGAGCAGGATGTGCGCGATTATTATGATCAACATCTTGATCAATATCGTACGGCTGAACGTCGTCAGGTTGCCCATATCCTGATTGCGGATAAAGATGCGGCGGCGGCGCTGAAGCATGCCGAAACACTGCTGACAGAACTCAAGGCTGGGGCTGATTTTGCGAAACTGGCCTCGGCTAACTCTACCGATACATTATCCGCCCGTAAGGGTGGGGTGTTGGATTGGTTTGAGAAGGGAGTCATGGATCCGGAGTTTGACAAGGCTGCATTTGCCTTGGCTAAAACCGGTGAACTTTCCCCCGTGGTCAAGAGCCAATTTGGCTACCACATCATCAAGTTACTGGGTATTCAACCCGAAGCAGTTAAGCCTTTTGAACAAGTGAAGCAAGATGTCGAACGCAAGTTGCGTGAAGAGAAGGCGCATGAGCTGTTTCTCGATAAGCAGCAGCAACTGGCGGATTTGAGCTTCGAGAATCCGGACTCACTGGATCTGGTGGCTGAAAAAATGGAGCTTAAAGTTTTAAGTTCAGATTTCTTCAGCGCGGCCACCGACAAAGCGCCGTTCAATGATCCTAAGGTTAAACAGCAAGCATTTTCTGATTCAGTTCGTGAGCAGAACATCAATTCTGAAGTGATCAACATTGGCGACAATCAGGCGATGGTGTTGCACGTGTTGGAATTCAAACATGCCTCGGCTCGTCCTATGGACGAGGTGAAAGGCGATGTTGAAGCTGCGGTGAAACTTGAAAAAGCTCAACAAGCGGTGCGTCAGCAAGCCGAAGAATTATTGGCCAAGCTGCTGAAGGGTGAGCCGGTTGATGAGCTGGTTACCAGCTTGTCGGGTAAGCGAGAAGTTCGTGCTGGCTTGACGCGCATGAGTTCCGATCTGGATGCTTCGTTGATCCAGGCGTTGTTCCGTGTAGCAAAACCAGTCGCAGGTAAGGTTTCTGCCGAGCTGGTTTCGCAAGTGGATGGCTCGCAAGTGGTTCTGGTGTTAAACAAGGTAGGCCAGTCTGACAAGCCATCAACCATGGAAGCTATGCTGCAAAATCAGCTCGCGCAAGGTCGATCCACGGTAGTGTATCAGGCACTGCTGGAGCAAACCCGAGCCGATAGTAAAATTAGTTATAACAGTTTGAGCGAGCAACAGCCGCTCGAGTGATAGCCTGAGACCCCACCTTCGCGGTGGGGTTTTTTTTGGGCGCTCGACAAACTTTTAAGTGTCCTTGTTTGCACACGGGACGAGTTTGGTTATGATGCCAAAGCTGGTTTTATCCAGCACTCTTGGTGGTGTAGTTGTACAAGCGGAGAAACTTGATTGATTAGCGTATTCCTAGTTGATGATCATGAACTGGTACGCACAGGGATCCGTCGCATACTTGAGGATGTTCGAGGTTTAAAGGTCACAGGTGAGGCCGTGAACGGTGAAACTGCCGTGCAATGGTGTCGTGAACACGAAGCTGATGTGATCCTGATGGACATGAACATGCCGGGTATTGGAGGCTTGGAAGCCACAAAGAAAATCCTGCGGGCCCGACCGGATGCCCGTATCATCGTGTTAACGGTTCACAGCGAGAATCCATTTCCCACTAAGGTCATGCAGGCGGGTGCGGCAGGGTATCTGACCAAGTGTTCTGCCCCTGATGAAATGATTCATGCCATTCGAGCGGTTCATTCCGGGCAACGTTATATCTCTCCCGAAATTGCCCAACAGATGGCGCTGAGTCAGTTTTCTAGCCATGATGCCGAGAACCCATTCAAGGCTCTCTCGGAGCGTGAATTGCAGATCATGCTGATGATTACTCGGGGTAGTAAGGTCAATGATATTGCCGAGCAACTGAGTCTCAGCCCTAAAACGGTCAATAGCTATCGTTACCGGCTGTTCGACAAGCTGCAGATCAGTGGGGATGTCGAATTGACGCGAATGGCCATGCGTTACGGCATGCTGGATGCTCAATCCCTGTAGCGACTAGTGTTGCAACATAAAAGGGTGGCTTTGGCCGCCTTTTTCATATTCCAATGCGAGCAAATATTGATATGGCGTTTGATCATAAATCCTTCCTTGCCTCTGCCCCTCATCAGCCTGGCGTTTACCGGATGCTCGATGAGGACGCGGTCATTCTATATGTGGGTAAAGCCAAGGATCTGGTGAAACGCCTGAGCTCCTATTTTCGACGTGACCCTGGTAGTACCAAGACTCGAGCCTTGGTCAGCCACATCCGCCACATTGAGTTCACGGTCACCCATACCGAAACTGAGGCGCTGATCCTCGAACACAATCTCATCAAGCAACATCAACCCAAGTACAACATCCTGCTGCGGGATGATAAGTCCTATCCCTATATTCTGCTGACGCGCCAACGCCATCCTCGCGTGACCTTGCACCGCGGCCCTCGGAAGTCGGCAGGAGATTATTTCGGTCCTTATCCCAGCGGAGGAGCAGTGCGGGAAAGTCTGCATCTGATGCAGAAACTATTTCCCATTCGGCAATGCGATGATTCTGTGTATGCCAATCGCAGCCGGCCTTGTTTGTTGTATCAGTTGAAGCGCTGCGCCGGGCCCTGTGTACCGGGATTGGTCAGCGAAGAGGAATATCAGGCACAAGTGGAATTGGCTCGGCTGTTTTTGCAGGGCAAGGATCAGCAGGTCATCGCGGATCTGGTTAGCAAGATGGAGCAGGCCAGCGCCCAGTTGGCTTTCGAGGCGGCGGCTCGGTATCGCGATCAATTGCTGGCATTACGCAAGATCCAGGAGCAGCAATCGGTCAGTGGCAACGTACTGGATGATATGGATGTTATCGGCGCGGCGATGGAGCAGGGTGTCGCGAGCGTGCATGTCCTGTTTATTCGCCAAGGGAAAGTCCTCGGTAGCCGGAACTATTTCCCGGCCATACCGGTTGATGCGGAGTTTGAGGAATTGCTGCATGCCTTCTTGCTGCAATTTTATCTCTCCGGTATGGCGGGCCGTCAGATCCCGAGTGAGGTGTTGCTGGATTGCGAACTGGAGGATGAGGATGCATTGGCGGCTACCTTCACCCAGATGGCTGGTTATGCGGTGCGTGTCAGTAGCCGGACCCGTAGCGAACGAGCGCGTTATATCCGGTTAGCCAGTACTAATGCGCAAGCCGCGCTATTGAGTAAGTTGAGTCATAAGTCCACCCAGCAACAACGCGTGGCGCAACTGGAAGAGTTACTCGAATTACAGCAACCGATCGCCCGGATGGAGTGTTTCGATATTTCTCACACCATGGGTGAAAATACGGTGGCTTCGTGTGTGGTCTTCAACCGGGAAGGTCCGGTGAGTAGTGAGTATCGGCGCTTTAATATCAGCGGTATTACCGGTGGCGATGATTATGCGGCCATGGCACAAGCATTGGAGCGTCGGTTCGGTAAACAGCAAGCCGCCGACAAGATCCCGGATATTTTGTTTATTGATGGCGGTAAGGGGCAACTGACTCGCGCCGAAGAGATCATGGCGCGTCATCTGGATAAGCTGGGCGGCAAGCATCCACTGTTAATCGGTATTGCCAAGGGAGAGAGCCGGAAACCGGGGCTGGAAACTCTGATCGTCGGTGATAGCCATGAAGAGCTGCATTTTCCAAATGACTTGCCAGCCTTGCATCTGATCCAGCACATCCGCGACGAATCCCACCGCTTTGCCATTACCGGTCACAGAGCGCGGCGCGGTAAGGCCCGTGTGGCCAGTGCGCTGGAAGATATTCCTGGGGTTGGTCCTAAACGACGGCAGAGCTTGCTCAAGTTTCTCGGGGGCATGCAGGAGGTTAAACAGGCGAGCATTGAGCAGTTGGCCAAAGTTCCCGGTATCAGCCTGGAGTTAGCAAGCAAAATACATGATGCGTTGCATCATTAGATCGATTCGGGCAACATGGGCCAGCGAATTTGCCGTGGCGTGACATGATGTTAAATATTCCTAATATGCTGACCCTGTTCCGGATTTTTTTAATTCCGGTGTTCGTTATTTTGTTCTATATGCCGTACGAGTGGTCAAATCTCTGGGCTGCAGGGATGTTCGTGCTGGCGGCAATCACCGATTGGTTTGATGGTTATTTGGCTCGGCGCTTGAACCAGAGCACGCCGTTTGGTGCTTTTTTGGATCCGGTCGCCGACAAAATCATGGTTTCCACCGCCTTGGTTCTGATCGTCGAGCACTACAGCACCATCATAGTGACGATCCCGGCACTGACCATGATTGGCCGCGAAATTCTGATTTCAGCCCTTCGAGAATGGATGGCGGAGTTGGGCAAGCGCTCCAGTGTGGCCGTCGGCTGGATGGGTAAATGGAAAACCACGATCCAGATGATGGCGCTGACCGGATTGATCTGGGAGGCGAATATCTGGGTGGTGTGGGCTTCATATGTTCTTTTGTATGTAGCGGTCGTTCTGACCTTCTCTTCCATGATGCAATATCTGAAAGCGGCGTGGGGCGACTTGACCTCGAGTCGCTCCTAGATGTCTGCTTTGTCGTCAGCGCGGTGAAATATTAGGCGAACGAACTTGGCACGTGAGCTTGATAGTTGACTCTGTAATGGATGTCGCTAGAATGCCAACCGCACCGCATCTTCCGGTGTTTGCAAAGCGGGAATAGCTCAGTTGGTAGAGCACGACCTTGCCAAGGTCGGGGTCGCGAGTTCGAGTCTCGTTTCCCGCTCCAAGTTCTCAAAGGCGCGTTAACAAAGCGGTTATGTAGCGGATTGCAAATCCGCCTAGTCCGGTTCGACTCCGGAACGCGCCTCCATCTATTTCTGTTTCATCTCCCTTTTTGTTTCATCCACCTACTGTTATTACCCAAAGCGGTCGACTCTCATGTCAGCAAACCCGTGCCTGGGGTTGCCGCGGCATGATAGTAATAAACCGTCGCGAGACGGTTTATTTGCTGTTGGGTCAGATGCATTTAACCGGCTTGGGCAGACCGGCAATTTTAGTGGCCTGCTTGGCGGGGCCTTTCGGAAAC
Organism: Pseudaeromonas pectinilytica; assembly: GCF_054780855.1. Classification (NCBI taxonomy): domain Bacteria; kingdom Pseudomonadati; phylum Pseudomonadota; class Gammaproteobacteria; order Aeromonadales; family Aeromonadaceae; genus Pseudaeromonas; species Pseudaeromonas pectinilytica. The sequence continues at coordinate 5,121 of NZ_BAAGVN010000127.1, read as the reverse complement.
AACTTATAGAGATAACGGCTAGAGCCTTTCTCCACGCCATATTTTTGTTCCATCGCTTTAACCAAGGCCCGAATGGCGGGTGATGTCTTGTACTCGACATAGAAAGCACGCACAAAGTGAACGACTTCCCAGTGGGCTTCGCTCATCTCGATGGCTTCCTGCGCGGCGATCACTCGCGCTAAATCCTCACTCCATTCATCCAGATGCTTCAGATAGCCTTGTGCATCGGTTTCAATCAACTTGCCTGCCAGTTCCAACATAACCGCTCTCTCGATCTAGGTGTGCAGATTTTATCATTCAATCACGGGCTGACAACTTCAGGGGCTCGAGGAGCCGACTCAGGCGCAATAATTCATTGGCCTGTTCGGCAATCAGCAACAGCTCCTGCTGGATCAGCCAACTGACTTCCCGGTTATCGGTTTGCTCAGGCAGCTCAGGGACCTGCTCCAGCACTAACAGCTCGCCGTGACTATGGGGGATGCCGACGATCGCCGCTGCTGCCGCATCCAGCACCTGAGTGATCCCGTCGACCAGATTTTTTTGTGCTGGCAAAAACTGACCGCTCAGCAATTTTCGATGCGCTCCTAGCGTCGAGATATAGGCGATCAGCGTATGGCTACGCTGGGTCAGTGCGGCGCAGATGCGTAAGAATCGACGTTTGTCTTTAGGCTCCGCCAACATGTTTTGCCAAGCACGAGCCAAGGCATTGTCGGCCAGATGGGCCTGGCGCCTCACGATGCGATACTGCAATTCATCAGCCGAGCCTGCGGCTTCATCCAGGATACCCACCAGATAGCTTTTACTGGCCAGGAGTGATCCCTGCAGCAGTTGGGGCAGGTGTCGATGTTGCCATTCTGGCCATAACCCCATCACCGCAATAAAGGCGATCCCTGCGCCGAGTAGAGTATCGAATAAGCGCGGTAATAGTAGAACGTTACTTTCGACCCCGAGTAAGCCAAAGGCACTGAGTGCGTAGAGAGTAATGAATGTCACGGCGGCGCTGTAATTGTTGCGAAGCTGGGAAAAAAACAAAACCGCGGCGGTTGCCATGCCGACTAGTTGGACGGTAGGTGAGGGGGACCGCCAGATGAGGGGCGCACCCAAGACAAGACCGAGCAAGGTGCCGCCAATACGCTGAAAGATCCGACGTCGCGTATCGGTATAACTGGATTGGCAGACGAACAGACAGGTCAATAGCACCCAAAAGCCTTGCTGGATCGCAAACAATTGCAGCAAACCGTAAGCCGCGACCAGACATAACGCCATCCGCAGAGCATGGTGCAGCAGCGGGGATGGGGTCATCAGCTGCTGACCGAACTGCTTTAAATCCGCACGGGGGGATTTGGCCAGCTGTCGATGACTCAATTGGCTGATCGGTGCATCCAGGTGAGTTGTGAGTGTTGATGCTTGTATCAACAACTGCAGTATCGCGGCCAGATTTTGTTGCAAAAAGAGCAGCGAGGAGCGCAACGCCTCCGGCATTTCCCGCTGTAACTGGATGTAGGCGAGCTGATCGCGTAGCGCCGTCATCACCCAGGTGAGACCTTTATCGGGTGCGTAGTCGCGCTGCATCAGCACGGCATAGCCTAATTGTTTCGTACTGGTACCCAGTTGCTCGAGGACCTCGCGGAAGCCGTCGAGGATGGCATGGCGTTGCAAGTCATCTTGCAAACGGTCATACAGATAGTGGCTGGCAACGACGCGTTCATGGATCTCTTGTGCCAAGAGATAGAGTTGTAGCAGCCGCTCCAGATGGGGATCCCAACCCGCAGTCAAGCGACCACTCAACATCGCCTTGGTGATCTGCATATGCGAGACACAGCTGATGTTCAATTGCCCCAGGTTATGACGAATGGCGGCGACCTGATCCCGTTTCACCGGGAAAAAGCGCGACTTCTCATAGCAATATTGGCTCAAGGCGAAGAAGACTTGGGATAGCTGCTCATGCACGGCTTTGTGGGGCAAGGCTTTGAGCCACAGCAGGGAGATGATGCCGTACCACAAGGCTCCGAGGCAGAGCCATACGGGTTGGAACCATAGATTCGGGGCATGGGCCGCACCCAGCATCGAATAGATGGCGACCAGCAGAGAGCCAAAGCTGATAGTCGCATAGCGAGGTCCGAATGCGCCTAGCATGATGAAGCCAATCGTCGATAGGAAGAGTCCGATCGCAAACAGCCAGGGATAGGGATACAGAAGCTGGACCGATGTCGTGGCGATGACAAAACAGACCATGGTGACGCCCAGATTTTTGATCCGTCCTGGGACGCTATCATCGGGCTCACCAATGGCGCCGGCGACGACCCCCAAGGATAAAATGACGGTTTCTTGGGTCATGCCCCAGCACAAGGCCGGGATCAGGCTACCCAGAATGGCGACCATCACTTTCAACGCAAAGAAAAAATGGCTATCCATGGTCAAGCGACGCAGCGGATGAATGAGAGTCTTCGGCATGAGAATTAAGGGTTGATCATGGTTTTCTAATGGTACCCGAAAATCGAGGTAACACGAAAAATATGCCTCCCGTCACACGCTACGGCAACGAAATAGAGCCGGATGCTTAAAGGATGAGCAAACAATTTATCGAATGAAGTTAGGGGTTTACAACATGAATACCCTTTAGTAGTATCTTCGGCGTTCGGAGGGGTGGCAGAGCGGCTTAATGCAACGGTCTTGAAAACCGTCGATGGGCGACCATCCGTGGGTTCAAATCCCACCCCCTCCGCCAAATTGAAGAGCGAGACCTAGGTCTCGCTCTTTTGCTATGTAATTTTTTTGTTGGCCCGAGACATGACACCCACTCCTTATCATGGTTTTTCAGTATTAGCCGTGCATGACGATTTTGTCGTGCTGAATAAAGCCCCTGGAATTGGTATGCATGATGAGGAGGGCGTCCCAGGCCTGATCAGTGAGGCGAGGCGTCAACTGGGCATGATGTTATATCCGGTTCACCGTTTGGATAAGGTAACATCCGGGGTGTTATTGCTGGCGCGAACTCCAGAAGCCAACCGCGAGTTGAGTATGGCCTTTGCCGAGCGGAAAATGCATAAAGAGTACGTGGCACTGAGTGAGCAGAAACCCAAGAAAAAGCAGGGCTGGATTAAGGGTGACATGGAGCGTGGTCGCCGAGGGAGTTGGTTACTCAGTCGAAGCATGCATAATCCAGCCATCACCTGGTTCGATAGCTTTGGGCTCGGCGATGGGGTGCGCTTATTTCATATCAAACCCAAGACCGGGAAAACACACCAGATCCGGGTGGCATTGAAGAGTCTGGGCTCACCGATCCTGGGTGATGCGCTGTATGGCGCGGCACTGGCGGATCGGGTTTATCTTCATTCGGCTCGGCTGTCGTTTGAATATGCCGGACAGTCGTGGATATTTAGCGCGTTACCCCAGCAAGGTTCACGATTCGATTCGGTGGCGGTACATGGGGTACTGCAGGATCTAGCGCTCGAGTAATGGCTAAGCTCTGCGTTCCATAGTGTTAACTTCGTTGCATTCTGAATGGATCTTCCCCTGTCTACATCATTCCTCATCTACCCTTAATTCTGCCTGTAAATGGTGCGCCATATTGGAGCATCCTCCGCATCTTTTGTAACGAAACAAACCATACGCGGTTTAATCTGCGGTTGACTGACAGAGCATAAGAGCATGAATTTGCATTCTGAACGCGTGGGGCAAGGGGGGAAGAGGCTCTAAACGACCTAGCGCTTGAGGCTGTCCCATTCTGCTGCGAGTGAATTGAGTTGGCAGTGGCATGCTCTTTGCTTTGTAGTGATTGAACTGTATATCCACAATAGAGCTCACCGATTGGAGCGGATAGTTCCAGCCGATCGGCGGCTAGATTGACAAGATGATGGAATATGCCGGGCAACTGGGCGGCATCATTTTCAGGCACCAACTTAGTTCATAACAATCACAGGGAAGATTACACATGCAGATGAAATTTAAAGCACTTTCTATTGCCACCACTGCCGCATTGATGTTGATGGCTGGACAAGCTCAAGCAGCCTCAGGTGACACCTTGGCTCAAATCAAGAAAAAGGGTGAACTGCAGTGTGGCGTCAGTGATGGCTTGCCAGGCTTTTCAAATCCGAATGCCAAGGGTGTTTGGGAAGGTATTGACGTGGATCTCTGCCATGCACTGGCGGCCGGTATTTTTGGCGATGCCAACAAGGTCAAGTTCATCCCGTTGAACGCCAAAGAGCGTTTTACTGCACTGCAATCCGGTGAAGTGGACGTGCTGTCACGCAACACCACCTGGACTCTGAGCCGCGATGCCACCATGGGCCTGACCTTCACCACCACCCTGTACTACGATGGCCAGGGCTTCCTGGTTAACAAAGCGCTGGGCGTGAAGAGTGCCAAGGAGCTGGATGGTGCTTCCATCTGTATCCAGGCTGGTACCACCACGGAATTGAATGTCGCGGATTACTTCAAGGCCAATGGCATGAAATTCACCCCGGTGGTGTTTGATACCTCGGATCAGACGGTGAAGGGATTTGAGTCTGGTCGCTGTGATGTCCTGACCTCGGATCAATCTCAACTCTATGCGTTGAAGATTAAATTGGCCAAGCCGGATGCCGCTCAGGTGCTGCCGGAAGTGATTTCCAAGGAGCCTCTCGGCCCTGCGGTTCGTCAAGGGGATGAGCAGTGGTCAACTCTGGTGAAATGGACTCTGTTTGCCATGGTCAGCGCTGAAGAGTTGGGCGTCACCAGCAAGAATGTCGATGAGATGAAAGCATCCAAGAATCCGGATGTCCGTCGCTTGCTCGGCTTGGAAGAGCCTTCTGGTAAGGTTCTTGGCATCCAGCCGGACTGGGGTTACCAGATCGTCAAGCAAGTGGGTAACTATGGTGAAGTGTTCGAGCGTACCGTGGGTAAAGGCTCGGCGCTGGGGATCGATCGGGGTGTGAATGCGCTGTGGAACCAGGGTGGTTTCATGTACGCACCGCCAATCCGCTAAGCATTTCATGGAGCATGGCGGCCATTATTGCCGCCATGCTCCAGCTGTTTTGTGCTTGTTTTCTATAGCCGCATTCATGTACAGGATCTTTAGCTACAACCAATTGAAATAGATAGAAAAAAGGCTTCGTTTGTGATCTGATTTAATCGCAAAAA
>NZ_BAAGVN010000126.1:0-11544 GCF_054780855.1 Pseudaeromonas pectinilytica | reverse complement strand
TGAAAACAGAACACTTGGAGAAGGTGCTGATTGCCGGATTATCCGTATCGCTCAAAAACTAGACACTCATGCGTTCGCCCTGATGGTGATGTACTGCTAAATATAACCGGCGCATCAATTGGACGCTGTGCGAAAGCGGACGAGAAAGTCATCGGTGGCAACGTAAATCAGCATGTCTGCATAATTAGAACGGATTTTTCTAAAGTTATCCCTGCCGTTTTGGTTGAACTTATAAATTCAAGTTTTGGTCAAAATCAAATCGACAGCTTCCAAGCTGGAGGCAATAGAGAAGGATTGAATTTTACTCAAGTAAGGCAGTTGAAATTTTCATTACCTACTACGGTTGTAGAACAAACCGCCATCGCCACTATTTTATCCGATATGGATAACGAGCTGCAGGCATTGACCCAAAAGCTGGAGAAGGCCCGCGCTCTCAAACAAGGCATGATGCAGCAATTGCTGACTGGCAAAATCCGCCTGCCGCTGGCGGCGGGGGCATAGACGGGGGCATAGACGGGGCATGAGTGCAGCCCAGTCGGATGACCGCCTCTGCCGCGAGCCTGGCCAGCGGAGCCACCCTGCGCCGGATTTGCTTGACCGTTGCTTGACTGGAGCGGTTGTTTTGTGCAGCTGTTTTTATTATGTTGTTGAAATATAAAAATTAATTCAATTCGGGTTGTTTGATGGTTGATTGCTAAGCGTGATTGGCTGTCAAACCGCAAGAGCAGCCCGGCATAACGCGCCAAGCAAATACCAGCCTATAGCTTGGTTGCCTTCTGGGGCTAAAAATGAAAACAGGATGCAGGTTAGCAGCCTCTAAAACTGAACCTCGGGATAGTGGTATGAACGTCGTAAGCCTGCGAACACCAGAAGTCATTGCCACCATGCAAACATTGCCGACTGGCATAAACCGTTTGGTGAAACACAGCGATATCGATAGGGAGTGTGCTCATGATTGATCAAGATCTGGCTCCGGTTTATACCCAGGCTCGTTTTTTTAAATGTGCCTTGCAGGTTAACCCCGCCCACTATATTGCCTATCGTGGGCAGCAGCAGGAATTATCCGAGGCAGAATACAATCAACAGTTACTGGCGGCGGCACTGGAAGTTGGAGTCAAGGTGATTGGCCTGGCGGATCATGGTTCTGTTGAGGGGATTGAATCGCTGCGGACCTTGTTTAATCAGCATGGGATTGTGGTGTTCCCTGGCTTTGAGATTGCCTCCAGCGAGAAGATCCACTTTGTCTGTTTGTTTGATGAGAGTCTTGCGAGTCAGGCTCTGTATGGCTATCTGGGTGCATTGGGTGTGGATAGGACTCATCCTGCCGCGCCGGTGCAAAAATCTGCAGCGCAGATTATTGAGTACATCAATGAGCAGGGTGGTTTTATTTTCGCAGCTCATAGCACCAACGATGACGGCGTACTTAAACGCAGGATGGATCATATCTGGCAACACAAGGGGCTGTTGGCGGCGCAGATCCCAGGCTCTGTAGAGGATCTCAAAAGTTTAGAGAGTGATTTCTATCGCAAGGTCTTTCTGAACAAAGAGCCGAACTATCGGCGAGAGCGGGAGATGGCAGCTATCAATGCCGCCGATGTAGCCAAACCGGACGATATTAAAGGCGATGGTGCATCCTGCCTTATCAAGATGACCCGTCCTTGTTTTGCCTCGTTTAAACAGGCTTTTTTAGATGCAGGATCTCGCGTGCGCTTGAATTCTGATAAGCCTGAAAATTTTGCATCGGGCATTGAGCGCGTACGTTTTGTGGGGGGGTACCTGGATGGGGTGGACATTTCATTTTCTGACCACCTGAATGCGGTGATCGGGGGCCGGGGCACGGGTAAATCGACGCTGCTGGAATGCATCCGTTTTGCGCTAGGGTTAGATCCATTTGGGAAATCAGCACAGCAACAGCACGATGCCATCGTTAAAAATAATTTGGGGCGGGAAAAGGGACTGGTTGAAATTCAACTGCGTTCGGCCGCTATGAATGGCCGTAGGTTCAAGATCAGTCGCAAGTGGGGTGATCAACCTGTCGTACAGGACGAGCAAGGCAATATCTCGCCCTATCAGCCGCGTGACTTGTTGCCAGGTATTGAGCTGTATGGGCAAAACGAAATTTACGAGATGACTCGCGATCCTCTCAGCCGTAACCGGCTTATAGAGCGTTTTTTAGATGGCGAGCATGAGCAATACGATGCCACCATTTCCAAGGCGCTGAATCGACTCAAAGATAACCGAGAATCCATCATTCGGGCGCTCGCGCAAAAAAGCGAGATAGAGGGCGATGTTGAGCGGTTGCCAAAACTCCAAGATCAAGCGAGCCAATTCCATGCTCTGGGGCTGGATGAAAAACTTAAAGTCATACCTAAGTTAGAGAAAGAGAAACAGCTGGATTTGCGGATACGAGAAGAGATCCATCGCTTGCAAGAGGCGGTGACCAATCTCAAAGACAGTCAGCCAGATCTGGCTTTTTTGAGTGACAGTGCGCTGGAATCTTTGCCTCACTCTGCACTATTACAGCAACAACGTGAGGCGTTAGAACAGTTGGCTCACGCTGTGATGCAGACCATAACTCATTTTGAAGTGCAAATCCGACAGTCAGGCGAGGCATTAGCACCCCTACAGCTACAGCTTCAGGAGGGCATTGCGGCCGAGGAACAAGCGCTTGAGGCTGCATTCAAGGAGATCCCTGCTGTGCAGGGTAAATCCGGCCGCCAGATTGGTGCCGAATATCAATCCTTGCTCAAACAGATTGAACAGATCCGCCCTAAACAAAGTGCATTGCAAACCCGTCAGGCACAGATCGATGAGCTTTATATTCAACGAAAAAAAATGCTGCTGGAGTTGGCTGAGGCGATCAGTGAACGTTCCAGCGCAATGCAAAAATCTGTAAAACGGCTGAACAAAAAGCTGGAGCAGAAAGTCAGGCTTGAATTGCAAAACGAAGGGGATCGCCAGCCGTTAATGCAGTTTCTTGACCAATGTAACCTGGATGGCGTGGGTTCCAAGCGTCTGGCTTGGGTGATGGAGGGGGAATTCTCTTCGGCTAATCTGGCTGCAACTATTCGGTTGGGAGAAGAGTCGTTAAGAGCGTCCAATTGGGGAATCACCCCTACGGTTGGTCAAGCGTTGTGCCGGTTGCCTGAGAGTTCTTTGCTGGAGATGGAAGAGCTGACTTTACCCGATACCATGGCCATATCGTTGAATGTGACTCATGGCTCTAGTGATGCGCACTTTAAATCGATAGATGAGCTTTCCACTGGACAGCAATGCACTGCGGTTTTGCATCTATTGCTTTTGGATAATCAGGACCCGCTGATCCTGGATCAGCCCGAGGACAATCTGGACAATGCTTTTATTGCTGAACGCATTGTGTCGGAATTGCGACGGGCCAAACTGACCAGACAGTTCCTGTTCGCTACGCACAATGCCAATATCCCGGTATTTGGTGATGCCGAATGGATTGGTGTACTCAGCGTCGAAGAGAACCGAGGACAGATCTTGCCTCATGAGCAGGGGGCTATCGATGTGCCCGAAATCCAGCGGCTAGCGGCCGATATTCTTGAAGGCGGTAAAAGTGCTTTTAATCAGCGCCGGGAAAAATACGGGTTTGAGTAAGCCATATATGACGCTCGGTATTTTCCGATGTCTGGAGAGTAAATCGACATGTTAAGAACAGAATTGTTAGAAATCATCGCCAGCGGGGAAAACTCAGGGATTGAGTTTAAACGCGATGATATTCGCCCTGAGCAACTGGCGATTGAGGTTGTGGCCATGGCGAACTTTCAGGGGGGTAAGGTGCTGCTGGGTGTTGAGGATGACGGCACCATCAGCGGCATTCAAAGAGCGGATCTGGAAGAGTGGGTGATGAATGTTTTCCAAAGCAGAATTCACCCGATGATTTTGCCTTTCTACGAGATAGTTCGACTAGATGACGAAAAGGCCGTTGCTGTCATCAGCTTTCCCCAAGGCATTTCGAAACCCTATGTGGTTCGGGATCGAGGGCGGGAAGATGTATATATCCGTGTCGGCTCCACTTCGCGAATTGCCACTCGTGAGCAGCAAATGAGGCTCTTCGAGCTGGGAGGCATGTTGCATACCGAGGTAATGCCTGTTCCTCGCACGGACATCAGTTGTTTGGATGATGCGCGGCTGTCGGACTACTTCCGGAACATTTTGCGTGATCCAGATGTTCCCGAAACCCAGGAACAATGGCAGACCCGTTTGCTTGGTTTGAGCTTTTTAACCGAAGCTGGGGGTAACATCTGCTGCACAGTAGCCGGTCTGGTACTGTTTGGCAAAAATCCGCGCCGCTATCTGAAGCAGTCAGGCCTGAGAGTGATGGCATTTAATGCCCCCGACAAAGAGTATCAGGCAGTGCTTGACGATATTCTGGATGGCCCCATGGTTGGCCGCTGGGATATTGAGGAGGGGGAACGGTGTCTAGTGGATGGTGGGTTGATTGAGCGATTTATTGAACAAATGAAGCCATTTATCTCTCAGGAGGCTGATCAGATCGATGCGGGGCTACGCCGGGAAACGCAATGGTTTTATCCCCTTGAAGCGGTGCGTGAATCTTTGATCAATGCCCTTGCGCATCGTGACTGGACCCGGTTTGTTGAAATCGAAGTAGTCAATTATTCAGACCGCTTTGAAGTGATTAGTCCGGGTGCTCTTAATAACTCAATGACGGTGGATAAGATGAAGGCGGGTCAGCGTTCTCCTCGCAACACCATAATCATGGAAGTGCTTCGTGATTACGGCTACGTCGATTACCGCGGCATGGGCGTCAGAACCAAGATTGTGCCTCTCACCAGGCAACTGACCGGCAAGGATCCCGAGTTTGTTGTGACGGATGATTACCTTAAAACCGTTTTGTATCGTTAGTGAAAACAAAAGGATTGTTAACGTGATAGTCGGCCAACGGGAGCGGGCAACCCAGAACCGCGTCATCAAGTTATTTCAAGCGGAGCTGGGCTATCGCTATCTGGGGGATTGGCATACACGGGAGAACAACCGCAATGTCGAGCCGGAGCTGCTGACCGCTTGGCTGGTGGGGCGAGGAGTGGACGCGGCGCTGATCCCCAAGGTACTCAGGCAACTGGATCGGGCGGCGAGCCTGGGCGAAGGGCGCATCCTCTATGATGCCAACAAGGAGGTCTATCGCCTGCTGCGTTATGGCGTGAAAGAAAAAGTCGGGGCGGGCGAGCAGAACCAGACCGTCTGGCTGATCGACTGGGCCAATCCGCAGGCCAACGACTTTGCCATTGCCGAAGAGGTGACGGTCAAAGGCGAGCATAAGAAACGGCCGGATCTGGTGCTCTATGTCAACGGTATTGCCCTTGGCGTCATTGAGCTCAAGCGATCTACCGTCTCTGTCTCCGAAGGTATCCACCAGAACCTGGATAACCAGAAGAAGGATTTTATCCGTAACTTCTTCACCACCATGCAGCTGGTGATGGCGGGCAACGACACCCAGGGGGTACGCTACGGCACCATTGAAACCCCCGAGAAATACTATCTGGAGTGGAAAGAGCCAGCCGATCCAATTCATTCCAACCATGTCGAGCAGCCGGGTGCCAATCTGCTGGACCAGCATCTGGCGCAGTTGTGCAGTAAGGCGCGCTTTCTGGAGCTGATCCACGACTTTATCGTGTTTGATGCGGGCACCAAGAAGACCTGCCGTCATAACCAGTATTTCGGCATCCGTGCCGCCAAGGCCTATATCCGCCGCCGGGATGGCGGCATCATCTGGCACACCCAAGGCAGCGGCAAGAGCCTGACCATGGTCTGGCTGGCCAAGTGGATCCGCGAAAATGTGACCGACAGTCGGGTGCTTATCATCACCGACCGTACCGAACTCGATGAGCAGATCGAGAAGGTATTCAGTGGGGTGGAGGAGGAGATCCTGCGCACCAAGAGCGGCGCCGATCTGGTGACCCGTCTGCATGCCCATAATCCTTGGCTGATCTGCTCGCTGGTACACAAGTTCGGTCGCACGCCTGAAGGCGAGTCGGATGACGAAGATGATGACAGCTCGGATGATTTTATTGCCGATATGCGCCGCAGTTTGCCCTCGGACTTCAGCCCCAAGGGCCAGCTGTTTGTGTTTGTCGATGAGTGTCACCGCACCCAGTCCGGCAAGCTGCATGGGGCGATGAAGAGCCTGTTGCCAGAGGCGCTGTTTATCGGTTTTACCGGCACGCCGCTGATGAAGCAGGACAAGAAAAAATCCATCGAGGTCTTTGGCCCCTACATTCACACCTACAAATTCAACGAGGCGGTGAGTGATGGCGTGGTGCTGGATTTGCGCTACGAGGCGCGGGATATCGATCAGCGGGTCAAATCCCAGAAGAAAGTGGATGAGTGGTTCGATACCAAGACCAAGGATCTCTCGCGGCTGGGCAAGCAGCAGCTTAAACAGAAGTGGGCCTCGATGCAGAAGCTGCTTTCCAGTCGTTCGCGGCTGGAGCAGATAGTGGCCGATATTCTGCTCGACTTCGAGCGCAAGCCCCGGCTGGCCGATGGTCGAGGCAATGCCATGCTGGTCTGCGCCAGCGTCTATCAAGCCTGCAAAAGTTACGAGATGTTCAGCCAGGCAGGTTTTGCTGGCAAGTGCGCCATCGTCACCAGTTACCAACCCAATGCCAGCGAGATCAAGGGCGAGGAGACGGGCGAGGGGCTGACGGAGAAGCTGGCCAAGTACAACATCTATCGCAAGATGCTGGCCGACTATTTCGAGCAGCCGGAGGATGAGGCGGCCAAGCGGGTCGAAGAGTTTGAAAAACTGGTCAAGCAGCGTTTTATCAAAGAGCCGGGCCAGATGCGGCTGCTCATTGTCGTGGATAAGCTGCTGACCGGTTTTGATGCGCCCTCAGCTACCTACCTCTACATCGACAAGAAGATGGCCGATCACAACCTGTTCCAGGCCATCTGCCGGGTGAATCGGCTGGATGGTGACGACAAGGAGTACGGCTACATCATCGATTACAAAGACCTGTTCAAGTCGCTGGAGAAGACGGTTAACGACTATACGGCCGAGGCCTTCGCGGGTTATGACAAGGAGGATGTGGCCGGGCTGCTCAAAGATCGACTGGCCCAGGCCAAAGAGGATCTGGATAACGCTCTGGAAGCCGTCCGTGCCTTGTGTGAGCCGGTGAAGGCGCCCAAGTCTCTGCCCGATTATCTGCATTATTTCTGCTGTGAGCAGGGTGCTGATGAAGAGACACTGAGCGAGAAAGAGGCATTGCGTCTGACCCTGTATCAGTTTGTGGCCAAGCTGATCCGCGCCTTTACCAATCTGGCCGGTGAGCTGGAGGAGGCTGGTTACAGCACCTCGCAGGCGGAATCGATCAAGCAGGAGGTCGAACACTTCGCCAAGGTCAGGGATGAGATCAAACTGTCCAGTGGCGATCTGGTGGATATGAAGCAGTTCGAGCCGGGGATGCGCCAGATGCTGGATCTGTGGGTGGATGCGGACCCCAGCGAGACGCTGATGGACTTTGAAGAGCTGGGGCTGTTGGAGCTCATTATCCAGCGCGGCCCGGAGGCGCTGGAAGGGCTGCCCAAGGAGATGCGCAAAAATCAGGAGGCGATGGCCGAGGCGATTGAAAACAACGTGCGCCGAACCATAGTCGATGAGAACCCGGTCAACCCCAAATACTACGAGAAGATGTCGGTGCTGCTGGATGAGCTGATCGAGCTGCGCCGCCAGCAGGCCATCTCCTACCAGGAGTATCTGGAAAAGGTCCGTGAGCTGGCCAAGCAGGTGAAACATCCGCAGAGCCATAGCCAGAGCGCCTACCCGGAGAGCATAGACACGGCGGCTAAGCGGGCACTGTATGACAATCTGGGCAAGGATGAGCTGCTGGTGGCCAAGATTGATACCGCTGTGCGCTATACCAAGAAAGCCGACTGGCATGGGGATCGCTTCAAGGAGCGGGAGATCGCTTTCGCGATAGCTGAAGAAATCAAGGATTATGAGGTGGAAGTGCGCGAGGTGATGGAGCTGGTCAAGGCCCAGAAGGAGTACCTGTGAGCGAGCAGATGCAGGTGGGTGAGCTGGTATTTCAGTTGCATCGCAAGGCGATCAAAAACCTGCACATCAACGTGCTGCCGCCCGATGGCTTTGTCCGGGTCTCGGCGCCGCAAGCGATGACCGAAACTGCTATCCGTACAGCGGTGATCTCTCGCCTGCCGTGGATCCGCCGTCAGCAACAGGCCTTTGCCGCCCAGCCCAGACAGCCTGAGCGGGAGATGGTCTCAGGAGAGTCACATTTTCTCTGGGGGCGTAAATACCGTCTCGATGTGGTGGAGCAGATGGGGCGGCATCAGGTTCGTCTGCAGAGCAACAACCGGCTGCAGTTGCTGGTGCAGCCCGGAACCAGCCTCGAGAACCGACAGGAGCTATTGCGGCGTTTCTACCGCGATGAGCTCAAGCAGCAGCTGGATACTCTGGTCGGCCCCTGGTGTGAGCGCCTCGGCATCGATATGCCGATATTGGGCGTGAAGAAGATGAAGACCATGTGGGGTTGCTGCAACACCCAATCATCCCGCATCTGGATCAATCTGGAGCTGGCCAAAAAGCCCCACGCCTGTCTGGAGTACATTCTGGTCCATGAGCTGGTGCATCTGCTGGAGCGGCACCACAACGAGCGTTTCAAATCGCTGATGGATACATGGCTACCCGATTGGCGCGAGCGCCGCAACTTACTCAACAACCAGCCGCTGGCGTTTGAAGAGTGGGTGTATTGAGTTTTGATGATGGTGGTGCGGTACTGTTAGGTATTTTCGTTATCACATATGAATAAATGGATGGTTCGGATGCAAGACAAACAAAAGGCAATTCTTGATGAAATAGTTAATATAAATAAGCAGTTTAATTGCTTAAGTGAACAATTAAATGTTTTAGTGTTTCACTGCAATGAATTGGTTGGTTTTAGAAATCAGATATCTGAATCTATCGAAAAACTAATCGTGGTTACTCAGCTATCTGTTGATAATGTTAGCGTTAACCCTGTTGCTGTTAACCAGGGATTTGATAAGCCTGATGGTTCGTTAGTCGCTATTAATAGTGATGTGTCTGCGGGAAATAATAGGTCTCAATGTTCACTAGAAGCAGAAGCAGAAGCAGAAGCAGAAGCAGAAGCAGAAGCAGAAGCAGAAGCAGAAGCAGATATTGAACAAAGAAATGTTGAACCAAACGCTCTGCTTTCATCCGTTCAGTTTCAGAAAGAATTTTTATCATTACAAAGTTTCTTGTTGAAAAATTATGGTGACTCTTTCACTTGTGGCGAGTTTTTAACCTTAACAGATATGCAATTATTAAGTTTGCCACATTTCGGGGTTGGGAAATTGGAGTTGGCTAGCCAGATGAAAAGATTGATTAAATCTGGCTCCGTTTCGAGTGATGAAATTTCCGATGATGGCTTATTTTCATGGCCAGATAGAGACGAGCTATCTGAGTGGGTTGTTAATTATGTATTATTAACTGAACCCCAGCGGAAATTAATGGATAAAGTTGCTAGGGATATAAATGTTTCTGTAAGTCAGCTGAACTTGGCTAATCTGATTTATGATGTCGATCCATCGCTAATGAAGGCGATTGTTGCCGGTGTTAAATTTAACCTGGTATATGAGGATCTCTTGGTTAACATTAAAGCTGAGTTCGATGTTATTTATGGGAAAACGGAGGATGAACTCAAGAGGTTTATTACTGGTGGGCGATTACTTGGCTATGTTGGCTCTCTGAATTTTACATCATTTGAAATGTCCAAGATCATAAGCAATGATCTTGATGCATTTTTAAGTAACGAAGATGAACGTCTGGTTAATATTGTGCGGTCCAGGTTTGGCATAGATGGAAATAAACGTAGCACGCTAGAGGCTATAGCAAATGTTTTGCCGGACAAATTAACCAGGGAAAGAGTTAGGCAGTTGCAAGTAGATGCAACACAAAGGCTTCTTAGCTCATTGAGTATCCAATCATCAAACATCTGGGCGAATGTTAGAAATAATGCTAGGCCCCAGATATCATCAAGTTATCCAGAGCTTGCTGCCAGATTTTCGGACGAAAAAGGATTTATTGGTTTTCTTGAAATGATTAGCCAAGCAGAAAAAAAAGAGCTTGATAATCTACTTCATCCTGATTGCTCTGTCGATTTTATCAATGACTTGGCAAAGCTTAATAAAGCACCTCTCCATCTATGCGATGTTATTGATAATATAAAAGAACAATATGGCTATACGGAGCAGCAAGCTATAAATGGGCTGTATGGATTACAAGAGCGAGGAGAGCTATCCATAGATGCAGATAATGTCTTCCCTAGATCCCTAAATAAACAAGAGGCATTTTCCCAAGCAGCATTATTTTTCCCTTTAGGAGCATCATTCAAAGACATCCATGCCTTGGCTAATGAACAAAACTATTGCAAGAGTATTTTCCCGTTGGATCGTCAGGATCATGGAGTATCCATGTCGGTTGATGAAGGCTTTGTGTATCTATCTGGTCATGGTACCTATCGACATACATCTTACCTTGAGTTTAGTGATCAAGATAAAGAGAGAGTATTAGCATCTGTTCAAAATGTATTGCAGGCATCATCGCGCAAAGGTATAGACACCTTGAATTTACGTGTTGATGTTTATGAAAAAGCTGGTTTGCCAGAGGACTATTTTACCGTTCGCCATATTGTTCGTGAATATGGTTTCGAGCGCAGTATATTTTTTGCGGGAAAATCTGGTGCTGATACAGTAAGCCTTGAACCAGAATTTAGTCTTAAAGGGCAAAAAGAAGCAATTGTTGAGATGTTCGAAAAAGATCCAAAACCTAGAACCAGGGGGGATATTGTCAATGTCATTCGCTCTCGTTCTTTTGGGCATGCAGGTTTTTACATAAGTGAGTTAATATCTGAGGGGCGTTTAGTTCGCATTGATGCGGAGCACTACGATTTGCCTCACATTGCGTTTGCAGATAAACCTGTGACTTTAATTATGGACAGAGCATCTGTAATTCTTCATCGAGCAGGTCGACCTGTTGAGGTAGGAGTTATCGCAGAGGAGTGCAATACTCGGCTTCATTTGGAATACCCTAAAGCTTGGTATATTTCACTGCTTCGTTACTATGCAGAGAAGTATAGGAAAAACTGGCATTTTTACCATAACATCGTTGCTGTTGAACCTTTAAACGGTATGAGTTTACACTCATGCGCTAAATCTTGGCTATCTAAAATAAGTGATGATGATGCAATAATTGATAATGTATATCGTGAAATAATGGCCGACAAAGCCCATATCCGCCAAGCTGTTCAGAATATTAGGAGTTCGTGTAATTTTGGCTAGTATTATTTTTATAATGAAGTATCTGTGGCTAAATAATGATTTGTAAATTTCAATATTTTTGCCATTTTGATACTTATTTACACACTCCCTAAGCTAAATTTGCCGGAGCCAAGGGGCGTTTTTGGCGCTGTTCCCTTTACGTGTTGTTGACTATTTTCACCCCACCCGATAACCAGGATTTTGCACTGTTGGGCTCTTGGT
>NZ_BAAGVN010000125.1:0-40693 GCF_054780855.1 Pseudaeromonas pectinilytica | reverse complement strand
GAAAATCCAGCGAAGAGGTAATGGATTTCAAGTGTGACGAGCTGATTTTGGGAAAAAAAGATGCCGATTCAAGGGCGCTTACCTTATACCACTAAAGACAACACCCCATGTTTTTTCGTTTGCCTCATAATCCCCCATATAAAGGCATCCTGTTCTTCTGTTTATTTCATCTAATAGCACACTGAGCAGATTATTATGAATTTTTTGTACCACGTTAAATTCAATCGACAAAAAATGTGACGAAAAATATGACCATTGACCCTCTGGGCCAGAATAAACCACCATCGAGTTCCCGTTGCAACCACCTGGCAACTTATTGAACATATTTACTATTTGTTTTTTGTGGTTTTTATTTGACCAGTATTTTTCAAAGTCTGATGAAGAATGTATTGATATATTATTTTTTAACAATCCAGAGTTGAATATTTTAACTCTCTCTTCTTTTAAATGATTTATTGCAATATAAAACCAATCTACTTGTTTTGTGGGAACCAATTTGGTTCCACTATTAATGCAACTATCATCAAGAATGTCAACCACATTTAACTGGTCATCTCCACCTCGACTGGCATGTGATTTTACGAAGATGCACTTTGTTTTTGGTGATAATGACTTTATTGTCTTATATGGATCTAGAGTGAATTTTTTTACAAAAGGTGGTGCATTTTTGTTCTCTAAAAAGAAAATAGTTGAGAGAGCCATATCATACTGAGGGAGAACAACATTGTTCACCCTATAGTTACTAAGCAAATATTCGATCCCATTAATATGGTCACGATGAAAGTGAGATATAAACAATATTTCAATCGGCTTTTCTTTATCAAAGTAACCAACAATAGCATTCTCTATTGTTTTTATTCCGCCAGTTTCCGTGCCACAATCATAAACCACATAAAAATCATCAAACTCTTCGGTGTAAAAAGCACCTTGACCAACCGAATGAAAAGTCCTCAACACAAGAAGTCCCTCTTAACATAATCCAATATCTATCGTTGAATTCATAATAAATGAGCCCGTAGATGCAGATTGCAGTTTAACAATCAGGGAGCCTCGGCTCCCTGATTGAATTTATTATGCTGCCGGAATCACGATTACTCGCAGCGCACCAGCACCCGACCGGTGATCTGGCCCTGGGTGATGGCGTCGGCGGCAGCAATCACGCCGTGCAGATCCACCTCGTGGCAGGCTTGGCTGTAGAAGCTGGCGGGCAGCAACTCACCCAGCCGCTGCCAGGCCTCGGCACGACGGGTCAGCGGGCACTGGACCGAATCCACCCCCTGCAGGCGGATATTGCGCAGGATAAACGGCATCACGCTGGAGGGCAGATCGGCGCCACCGGCCAGGCCGCAGGCGGCAACCGCGCCATTGTATTTGACTTGGGAGATCACCTTGGCCAGCAGCTGACTGCCCACGGTATCGATGGCACCGGCCCATAACTGCTTGTCCAGCGCCTTGGCAGGGCCAGCGAACTCATCGCGCGCGATCACCCGGCTCGCCCCCAGTGCCGCCAAATAGTCATGGTTGTCGGCACGCCCGGTCACGGCTACCACCGGATAATCCAGCTGCGCCAGCAGAGCGACCGCCACCGAGCCGACGCCACCACTGGCGCCCGTGACCAGCACCTCGCCCTGCTCCGGGCTGACACCGGCCTCTTCCAGCGCCATCACGCAGAGCATGGCGGTCAGGCCGGCGGTGCCAATTTGCATCGCCTGACGCTCGCTCAAGGTTTCCGGCAGCAGCAACAACCAGTCCGCCTGCAGACGAGCCCGGGTGGCCATGCCGCCCCAATGATTCTCGCCAACCCCCCAGCCGGTGGAGAGCACCCGATCCCCGGGGGCGAAGCGTTCATCGGCAGATTCCAGTACCTCCCCCACCAGATCGATACCCGGAATCATGGGCCAGCGCCGGACGATTGGCCCCTTGCCGGTGATCGCCAGACCATCCTTGTAGTTCAGCGAGCTGTAGTGCACCGCCAGCAACACCTCGCCAGCGGGCAAGCTGGCCTCAGCCACATCCTGAACCCGAGCCTGGGTCTTTCCATCTTCCTGCTCTAACAGTAATGCCTTGAACATATCTCACCCGCTGCTAAAAAAATGACGTCAGGGCTCATTCTGCCACACTCCGGGCCCTGCCGCGTCATCTCCAGCGCCAGAGCCTTGACACTTATCGACGAGACGGAAAATCAGCGGAAAGAGGAAACCATTTTTTGGCGCGTGGCAGAGTGACTCCTGCATGTAGATGTAAATTTAAAACCTTATATTTCAATGCAATAAAACATATCATTGGTGATTTACCATCATGCCGAGAAAATAGGCATAGGAGTTGCTATTTAATCTGCAACAACGTTTTATGCAGTAGGTGGCCTCGATGGAAAGCCTTCAATTAATCAGTAATTTTGGTCGCAATGGTGAGCTGAAGCTGAACCATTACCCGACGCATCCCTCGATTGCCAATCGGGAGAAGCTGGAGTTGCTGGAAAGCCTGATGTCGCAGGAAAAACTTGCCGATCTGCTGCAAACTTTTGCCGCCTGGGTTGCCAACCAGTTGCCGGTTTGCCGCATGGCCTACCACTTCATGACCCGGCGCGTAAAACTGCTGGACAGCCTGAAGCGTGGCCACAAGCAGAGTTTCACCCTGCAGGATTCCCAGATGCAGTATCTGGGGCAGATGGATTACGAGTTGCAGGAGAACCTGGATCCCCAGCAACAGCGTAAGCTGCAACAACTGCACCAGCTGTTGGCTCAGCCGTTACGTCTGTTTCTGCGCATGGAGCAGATGGATTTGCAAAGTCGGCTCGATCACCTCACCGGTGTCGGTAACCGCGCCTTCTTTGATGAGTCACTGCCGCGTGCCATCCAGCAGAATCAGCGCAATCCGGACGGTCTGACGCTGGTGTTGCTGGATCTGGATCGGTTCAAGCAGGTCAATGACACCCACGGCCATCCGGTCGGGGATAAGGTACTCAAAGAGTTCGCCGATATTTTGACGCGCAGTGTCCGCGGTACCGATCTGGTGTTCCGGTTGGGCGGCGATGAGTTCGCCCTGCTGTTGCAACCGGCGGATGAAGAGGCCGCCACCCGGGTCGAGGCGCGCATCAACTACCATCTGCGCAACAATAAGGAGTTGCAGCCATTAGCCGTTGGTTGCAGTCTGGGCTTTGCCCGCTGGCACAAGGGCATGGATGCGACCGCACTCTATACCCAGGCCGACCAGCAACTCTATCGCCACAAAAATAGCCGGGCCTGAACAGGCCCGGCTGTTATTCCGCCCCCCAGCTTATGGCCAAACCCGCGCCACCATCGGCGACCACGAAATCCTGACTGACAAAGATCCCCAGCGCCGCCGCAACTTGCTCACCATAGAACAACAGCGGGATCTGGCTACGCTGCCAGGGAGCTATCTCATACTCCTGCCACAGTTTTTTCAGCGAGCGCGAGCCCGAGCGACCGGCGGGATGGGCGCGCACACCGCCGCCCACCGCAAAGCGCAGTGACAGTGGTTCGTCCGCCGTAGGCAGTCGCAGATCCGCCCCTTCCGTCACGGGCGTCAGCCGCAGCAGCTGCTCCCCCACCTGCCAGACGCCGGGATAATCCAGCACCAGTGTCGCTCCCGAGACCGGGGCCGCATCGGCCACGCGGTACAGGGCGCCCTGATAGCGGCGGATCACGCCGCAGTCGGTCTTGAGCTGGGGATTGGCATCCTGACGCGCCATGGCCACTTCCGACCAGATCCGCAGCACCGCATCCCGATCCGGCACAGCGCCACTGTGCCGGCGTAGCCAGTAGCGCAGCAGGTTATGCCGCCGCGACGGCGACAGGCACGCTAACTCAGCCAGTAACAGGCTGCCGTCTGGCTGTTGGCAACTAGCCAGATCGGCGGCCGCTACCTCGTTCGCCAGAGCCTCTTGCTCGCCGCACAGTTCGGCACTGCGGCTGGCCGTACGGCCAAAGCTCGGCCAGCGCTCCTGCAATAGCGGCAGGATCTGCGCTCGCAGAAAGTTGCGATCGAAGCGCTCATCCTGATTGCTGTCATCCTCTATCCACTCCAACTGCTGCTGCCGGGCCCACACCAGCAACTGCGCCCGGCTGCAATCGAGCAGCGGTCGCACCAGCTCGCCGGTGGCAAAGGGTTGCCGGACCGGCATGGCCGATAGACCGCGCACCCCGGCACCGCGCTTGAGGGCCAGCAGCATAGTTTCCAGCTGATCGTCCTGATGATGGGCGGTGAGCAGGGTGCCCCCATGCGGCAGATGACGAGCCAGCGCCTGATAGCGCACCTCACGGGCACTGGCTTCCAGACTCTCCCGCGGGCCGCGGGGCACAGTCACCCGCTCCACGACACAGGGCACGGCCAACTCGCGGCAGATGCGCAGACAATGCTCCGCCCAGGCATCGGCGTGTGGATTCAAGCCATGATGGACATGCACCGCCTGCAGGCTGTAGCCCGGGCTCAGACGCACAAACTGCGCCAGCCAGACCAGCAGCACATGGGAGTCCATGCCGCCACTGTAGCCGATGACCAGTGGCCCCGGTGAGAGCTGGGCCCCCAGCCACGCCAGATGGGACTCCTGTAGTCGATCGATATGCTTCATGATTCCGGCTTCCTCATCGTGGGTTTCGGGGCTTCGTGGCGGGCAGTGCATCCATCTGCGGTTATTGGCTGAGCTCGAGAACCGGGCTGTGCGGGGCATGATAGCAGAGACGGGGGCTCATCCCATCTTGCTCGTATGCCTTGTCTTGTCCGAGTGCGCGGGTTCGTGAACCACCACGGCAGAGGCAATCTGTGACTGCTCTCGCCTTCCCTGCGCCCGAACCCCAGCTCTGGCCACAAAGCCGCTATGATAGCCGCGGTTTGATTGTATTGATGAATAGACAAGGAGTGTCCATGCACTGTATCCATTGCGGTAGCGCCCATACCGATACCGCGCAATATTGTCCCCAGTGTGGCCAGCCGTTAGCCAACGCCACGCTCAACCCCGCCGAGGTGACGCGGCAGAATTTCGAGGCCATGGTCGGGCCGAAGAACCAGCATTATTACCTGCCACGTTTCGAAGCCTTTGAAGCCACCGGCAAGACCAGCCTCGGTTGGCATTGGCCCGCCTTCTTCATCACCTTTTACTGGCTGCTATACCGCAAGATGTGGCTGGCCGCCCTGCTCTATTTCATCCTGCCCTATGTGGTGACCACCGCGTTAGGTGTTGTCGGTGCTGTGGTGGGCGAGCAGGGCCAGATGCTGGTGCTGGGCGGCTATGGGGTGTATTGCCTGGCCATCCTGCTCTTGCCGCCAATGCTGGCCAATGGTCTCTATTACCGTCATTGCCAAAGCAAGATCCGCAAGGCTGAGGCCCAGTATCCGGAGCGACAACGCCTGCTCGGTTATCTTCAGGCCAAGGGGGGCACCAGCAATGTGATCCTGTTTGTAGTGCTGATATTCGGTCTGATCGCCGTTATCGGTATCCTGGCGGCCATTGCACTTCCGGCTTACCAACAATACACACAAAAAGCCAAGCTCATGCAGGTCTATCACTCCGGCCAGAGCGTCACTCAGGAGCTGAGCCTCTATTACGCCGAGCATCAGGCTCTGCCTGACAATCTGAGTCAGCTGACGCTGCCCCAACTAGCGCCCCAGATCGCAGCCCTGCAACTGGATCCGGAACATGGCGTCCTGGATGTGCAGCTGGCAGCCCCGGCATCCGGTCAATCGTTGCAATTTATCGCCAGCGCCGATAGCAATGGCGCCCTGAGCTGGCGCTGCCAGAGCCAGACCGTTCCAGTCCGCTCTTTGCCCCCGGCCTGCCGCTAGAAGACTCGAGTGTTCCAAGCCGCAGAGACAACAAAGGCACCCGAGGGTGCCTTTGCTTTTACCGCAGAATGGTTCAGCAATAGCCGAACGACATCAGACGGTTATAGCGCTCTTCCAGCAACTGCTCGGTGGAGAGACGACGCAGATCGGCCAAGTCCGCCAGCAGACGCTTGCGCAGCAAGGCGGCCATACCGTCGTGATCCCGATGGGCGCCGCCAAGGGGCTCCGGCACTATGTTGTTGATCAGCTTCAGCTGCTTCAATCGTTGTGCCGTGATACCCATGGCTTCGGCCGCGGTGGAGGCCTTGTCAGCACTCTTCCACAGGATCGAGGCACAACCTTCCGGTGAAATCACCGAGTAGGTGGAGTATTGCAGCATGTTGACCCGATCGCCGACGCCGATGGCCAGTGCACCACCGGAGCCACCCTCACCGATCACGGTACAGACCACTGGCACCTTGAGGCTGGACATCACCTTGAGGTTACGGGCAATGGCTTCCGATTGCCCACGCTCTTCGGCACCGATCCCCGGGTAGGCACCCGGGGTGTCGATAAAGGTGATAATCGGCATCTTGAAGCGCTCGGCCATCTGCATCAGACGCAGTGCCTTGCGATACCCTTCCGGACGCGGCATGCCGAAGTTACGGCGGATCTTCTCCTGGGTGTCGCGCCCCTTCTGTTGACCAATGACCATCACCGGCTCACCTTCGAAGCGGGCAACGCCACCTATGATTGCCTTGTCGTCAGCAAAAGCGCGATCGCCGGCCAGCTCTTCAAACTCGGTAAACAGACGGCTGATATAGTCCTTGGTGTAGGGACGGCCAGGATGACGGGCAATTTGGGAAATCTGCCAGGCGCCCAGCTCGGAAAACAGCTTGCGCGTCAGCTCTTCGTTTTTTTTCTCCAGCCGGGAAATCTCCTCGGAGAGATCCACGTTGTTACCCACCCCACTGCTGACATGTTTAAGCTCATCAATCTGAGCCAACAGCTCGGCAATCGGTTGTTCAAAATCCAGAAAATTCAAATTCATAGTGATATCCGAAATCGCTACTCAAAAATCAGGTCGACATTCTGCTTGCCCAACAGCACATGCAGGTCGTCCAGTAGTTGATCGGTGGGCGTAACTCGCCACTCGGTGCCCAGTTGCAAGGCGGCCTGTACGCCAGGTTTGCGGTAGCATACCTGAACCGGACAGATACCGGCACGATGAGGTTGCATAATTTCAGCAAAACGCTGGAAAAAGCGCTCATCGATTTGTTTTTGTTCCAGGTTCAGACGCAGTCCGCGCGCATAGCGCGCCCGGGCGTCGGAAATATCCATCAACTCTCGGGCCGACATCTTAAGCCCACCGGAGAAGTCGTCAAAGCTGACCTGTCCACTGACGACCAGTATCTTGTCTTGGACAAGCAAGGATTCATATCGTTCCAACGCTTCGCTGAACAATGTGATATCCAACCGACCAGAGCGATCATCCAGGGTCAGGATCCCCATGCGGTTGCCCCGCTTGGTCACCAGAACCCGGGCGGCAATCACCAATCCGGCCACAGTGGTGATCTTGTCCCGCTCGGTGGCATGCACCTCACTCAGGCGGCCGGAGACATAATGTTTGAGCTCGGGCAGATACTGGTTGATGGGATGTCCCGTCAGGTAGAGCCCCAGCGTCTCGCGCTCCCCCTCCAGCCAGATCTTGTCCGGCCACTCCGGCACCACGGCAAAGCAGGGACTGGGCAAGACGGCATCATCATCGTTGGCAAAGATATCGCCAAACAGATCGTTCTGCCCCCGCGCCAGATCCTTGGCCTTCTGCTCGGCAGCTTTCATGGCCTCTTCCAGACTCGCCATCAGCGCCGCTCTGTGAGGACCAAGCCGGTCCAGCGCCCCGGAGTAGATGAGCTTCTCCATCACCCGCTTGTTCAGGCGCTTGATATCCACCCGGTTGCAGAAATCAAACAGATCCCGGAACGGCCCACCCTGATTGCGGGCCTCGATGATGGCCTCGATAGGCCCCTCACCCACGCCTTTCACCGCGCCTATGCCATAGACGATATGGCCTTGCTCATTGACGGTAAACCGGTACTGGCCGCTGTTGACGTCCGGCGGAATGATGGTCAGCTTCATGCGCTGACACTCATCCACCAGGGTCACTATCTTGTCGGTATTATCCATATCCGCGGTCATCACCGCGGCCATGAACTCCGCCGGGAAGTGGGTCTTCAGCCACAAAGTCTGGTATGAGACCAGCGCATAGGCCGCGGAGTGCGACTTGTTGAAGCCGTAACCGGCGAATTTCTCCACCAGATCGAAGATTTTCATCGCCAGTTCGCCATCGACACCATTGGCGACCGAGCCGGATTCGAAGCCTGCGCGCTGCTTGGCCATCTCTTCGGGCTTTTTCTTACCCATGGCGCGACGCAGCATATCTGCGCCCCCCAGGGTGTATCCCGCCAGGGTCTGGGCGATCTGCATGACCTGTTCCTGGTACAGGATGATGCCGTAGGTCGGCTCAAGGATCGGTTTCAGAGATTCATGCTGCCATTGCACATCGGGATAGGAGATGGCTTCCCGGCCATGCTTCCGGTCGATGAAGTTATCCACCATCCCGGATTGCAGTGGCCCGGGTCGGAACAGGGCCACCAGTGCGATCATATCTTCAAAGCAGTCGGGCTTGAGGCGCTTGATCAGATCCTTCATGCCCCGGGATTCCAGCTGGAACACCGCGGTGGTCTCATAGGCGAGCAGGGTGCGGAACGAGGCTTTATCTTCCAGCGAGATGGCGTCGATACGAATCGGCTCTTTGCCCTCCAGCTGCAGACGCGGATTGATCATATCCAGTGCCCACTGGATGATGGTCAGGGTGCGTAGCCCCAGAAAGTCGAACTTGACCAGACCGGCGTATTCGACGTCGTTCTTGTCAAATTGGGTGACCGGGTTGTTGCCTTCGCTGTCGCAATACAGAGGCGCAAAATCGGTGATCCGGGTTGGCGCTATGACCACGCCACCGGCATGCTTACCGGCATTGCGGGTCACCCCTTCAAGCTTGCGCGCCATATCGATAAGCGCCTTGACCTCTTCATCCTGCTCATACAACTCAGGCAGTTTCGGCTCCGCCTCGAACGCCTTGGCCAGCGTCATCCCCGGATCGGGCGGCACCAGTTTGGAGATGCGGTCGCAGAAGCCATAGGCATGGCCCAGCACCCGGCCCACATCACGAATGGCGGCCTTGGCGGCCATGGTGCCGAAGGTGATGATCTGGGAAACCGCTT
Organism: Pseudaeromonas pectinilytica; assembly: GCF_054780855.1. Lineage (NCBI taxonomy): Bacteria > Pseudomonadati > Pseudomonadota > Gammaproteobacteria > Aeromonadales > Aeromonadaceae > Pseudaeromonas > Pseudaeromonas pectinilytica. Next base: position 31,628 of record NZ_BAAGVN010000125.1, on the reverse strand, counting down.
CCCGGCCGTACATGTCAGCCACATGCTCAATCACCTCATCCCGACGATCCATGCAGAAATCGACGTCGAAGTCGGGCATCGACACCCGCTCCGGATTCAGGAACCGTTCGAACAGCAGGTCAAATTCCAGCGGATCCAGATCGGTGATCTTGAGGGCATAGGCGACCAACGAACCGGCCCCCGACCCCCGCCCGGGCCCAACCGGAATATTGTGATCCTTGGACCACTGGATAAACTCCATCACGATGAGGAAGTAACCGGGGAACCCCATCTGGTTGATCACCTTGAGCTCGATATCCAGCCGCTCATCATATTCCGGCCGTTTCTGCGCCCGGACTTGTGGATCGGGGAACAGAAACTCCAGCCGCGCCTCCAAACCTTCCTTGGAGCGCAGCACCAGATAGTCTTCGGTGGTCATGTCGCCAGTCGGGAACTGCGGCAGGAAGTATTCACCCAGCCGCACGGTGACATTGCAACGCTTGGCGATTTCCACACTGTTGATCAAGGCTTCGGGCAGGTCAGCAAACAGCTCGGCCATCTGCTCCTGACTCTTCAGATACTGCTGCGGGCTGAAGCGCTTGGGGCGGCGGCTGTCGTCCAAGGTGTAGCCATCGTGGATGGCCACCCGGATTTCATGGGCGTCAAAATCTTCTTCGTTAAGGAACACCACCTCGTTGGTGGCCACCACCGGCAAGTCGGCCTCCAAGGCCAGCGGGACCACCATGCGGATATAGGTTTCTTCGTCGGGGCGTCCGGTGCGGATCAGTTCCAGATAAAAACGGTCGGCAAAATGCTGGCGATAAAAGTCGGTGCAACGCGCCACCATGGCCTCATTGCCCTTGAGCAAGAACTTGCCGATGTCGCCATCGCGTCCGCCCGATAGCAGGATCACGCCCTGGTGGTGTTCCACCAGCCACTGCTTGTCGACCACCGGGAGATCCTGAACGTGACCGCGCAGATAGGCTTTGGAGATGAGCTGCACCAGGTTCTGCTGCCCCTCATTGTTCATCGCCAGGCCGGTCAGCCGGAATAGCTCGTCGCCCAGCTCGTCGCTCTGCACCCAGAGATCGACCCCGATCACTGGCTTCATCCCCTTACCATGGGCATCGCCATAGAAGCGCACCAGACCGCACTGGTTCATCTGATCGGTGATGGCCATGGCCGGCATGCCATATTCGGCCGCCCGAGCCACCAACGGCTTGATCTTCTGCAAACCGTCGACCATGGAGAAGTCGGAATGAACACGCAAATGTATGAAACGAGGTTCGGCCATCTTCGTCTATCCCTTCATGAAGCGAGCAGCGGAAATGATCATTCCAGACCCAGTGCCAGGCGCACCGGACGGAAACTACGTCTGTGATAGGTCGTAGCCCCGAACTGCTGTAAACGGGCCAGATGTTCGGCGGTCGGGTAGCCCTTGTGCTGGGCAAACCCGTAATTCGGGAATAACAGATCCAGCTCGGCCATCTCCCGATCCCGGGTGACTTTAGCCAGGATCGACGCAGCGCTGATTTCGGCGACCTTGCTATCCCCTTTGACGATCGCCTGTGCCGGAACACCGAAATCCGGCGTCCGGTTGCCATCCACCAGCACATAACCGGGCTGGATCGATAAGCCAGCAACGGCACGCTGCATGGCCAGCATGGTGGCCCAGAGGATATTCAGGCTATCAATTTCGGCGGGAGAACAACGCCCGATCGCAAATGCCAAAGCCTTATCGGTGATCTCGTCATACAGCGCCAGACGCTTCTTTTCGGAGAGTTTCTTCGAGTCATTCAGACCGGTGATCGGTCGTGCCGGATCCAGGATCACGGCCGCTGTCACCACATCCCCGACCAGAGGGCCACGACCAACCTCATCCACGCCAGCGACCCGCACCAGGCAAGGGTCGCAGGGATAGAAAAAATCACTCATGGCATATCCAGTAATTGCAGCACGGCATCGGCGGCTTGTTGGTCCGCATCGCAGCGGATCAGTTGGTGCAGGCGAGTAAACTCCGCCAGTAAGGCCGAGTTGTCTTGTGCCAGCAAGCGATTGAGCTCCTGGCTGATGGCTTCCGGCGTGCACCCGCTCTGGATCAGCTCAGGGACTATGTTTTTACCGGCCAGTAGATTGGGCAGAGCAAAGGTGCGAATGCTCACCAGCCGCTCCGCTAACCAGAAGGTTAAAGCATTGACCTTGTAACCCACCACCATGGGGCGTTTGACCAGCATAGCCTCTAAGGTAGCGGTGCCAGAGGCCAACAAGATGGCATCGCCCGCAGCCATCACATCACGGCCTTGGCCATCGAACAGGTGAATGGGCAACTCGGGAGCTGTCGCCGCCAGAATGGCCTCGAACTGCGCACGGCGTCGAGGATTGACCAGAGGGACCACAAACTCCAGCTCAGGATGAGAGTGGCGCAACAGCAGGCAGGCTTGCAAGAAGATGGGAGCCAACAGCTCGACCTCCCCTTGGCGACTGCCCGGCAAGACCGCCAGAAAAGGCTTGCTAGCATCCAGTCCCAAGCGCTCACAAGCCTCGGACTTGTCACTGACCAGCGGGATCGCATCGGCCATGGTATGACCGATAAAGCGGCAGGGTGCCTGATGCTGATCATAGAAGGCTTTTTCGAACGGCAAGAAGGCCAATACCAGATCGGTGGCCGCCTTGATTTTATGAATGCGCGATTGACGCCAGGCCCAGACCGAGGGGCTGACATAATGGACCGTCTTGATGCCCTGGCGCTTGAGCTTGAGTTCAACCCCGATATTGAAATCCGGAGCATCGACGCCGATAAACAGATCCGGCGGGTTATCCAGCAAGGTCCGGATCAGCTGTCGACGCACCTGCAGCAATCGCGGCAACCGCCCGAGCACCTCGACCAACCCCATCACCGCCAGCTCTTCCATCTCGAACAGAGTCTGGATCCCCAGAGCCTGCATACGCGGCCCGGCAATACCGATAAACTCGGCATCCGGGTGCCGAACTCGCAACTCGCGCATCAGACCTGCAGCAAGAATATCGCCGGAGACTTCTCCGGCGACAATGGCGATACGTAGTGGACGGTTCGAGATCGTCATGAGCGTTTAGCGAACAATGCCGCGTTCATTCTGTTTGAGAAAGTCAACAAACAGAGCCACCGCAGGCTCTTCCGCAGCCATGGCTTCCAGCTCCGGCAGTGCCGCTTCGATCGTTAACCCCTGGCGATACAGCAGTTTATACGCGCGCTTAACCATGGTGATCGCCTCAGGAGAGTAACCCCGGCGCTTCAGACCTTCGCTGTTCACCCCGAATGGCTTGGCATAATGCCCTGCTGCCATGACATAAGGCGGCACATCTTTGTTCAAGGCCGCCATGCCGGCCACAAACGCGTGGGAGCCGACACGACCGAACTGATGAATGGCCGCCAGACCACCAAAGATGACCCAATCGCCGATGTTCACATGGCCTGCCAGGGTGGCATTGTTGGCGAAGATACAATCGTCACCAATCACGCAATCGTGGGCGACATGAACATTGACCATGAACAGGTTACGACTCCCCACTTTGGTCAGTGCTTGATCCTGCACTGTACCGCGGTGGAAGGTGCAGTGCTCGCGGATCACATTGTGATCGCCAATCTCCAGGGCCGTGCGTTCACCCTTGTATTTCTTATCCTGGCAATCCTCGCCAATGGAGCAGAACTGGAAAATCTTGTTGCCTTGACCAATTTTGGTCGGCCCCTTGATCACCACGTGAGAGCCAATCCAGCTCCCATCGCCGATTTCAACCTCGGCACCGACCACAGTCCATGGGCCTATTTCCACATGGGCACCAATCACGGCATCCGCGTGGATAATTGCAGTTTCATGAATAACAGCACTTGGATGGATCACAGCATCAGCTCTCGCGTTTGGCACACATCAGTTCAGCGGTACAAACCACTTCACCATCCACAGTCGCCACGCCGGTAAATTTGGCGATGCCACGACGTTCTTTCAGGAATTCCACATCCAGCACCAACTGATCTCCCGGCACGACGGGACGCTTAAAGCGGGCATTGTCGATAGATGCAAAATAATACAATTCATTCGGCTTGGGCTTACCCACCATACGGAAGGCCAGAATACCGGTTGCCTGCGCCATCGCCTCGAGAATCAAAACACCGGGAAATACCGGTTTTTGCGGGAAATGGCCCTGGAAAAACGGCTCATTAAAGGACACATTCTTGATACCTCTCAGTACCTTGCGCTCCTCGCTGATCTCGTAGTTGACCACCCGGTCCACCAATAAGAAGGGGTAACGATGGGGCAGCAGCTCCAGAATGTCCTGGATGTCGAGTTGGTTAAGTTGGTTGCTCAAACCTGTATCCTTATCGCTTATTGTTCTTGGTCTTCGATCCGTTTTTCCAGCTGGTTGAGGCGCTTGTGCATCTCATCAATGTGCAGGACGCGTGCCGCCATCTTGCGCCATTCCCTATTGGACTGAGCTGGAACGCCCGAGGAGTAAATCCCCGGCTCGGAGATCGATCGCATCACCATGGACATGCCGGTGATGGTGGCCTGATCGCATACTTGAATATGGCCGTTGATCACGGCCGCGCCGCCAATGATACAGTATTTGCCGATTTTGGTGCTACCCGCGATCACTGTACCGCCCGCAATCGCCGTGCCGTAACCGATTTCTACGTTATGGGCAATCTGGCACTGGTTATCGATGATGACATTATCCGCAATGATGGTGTCATCGATGGCGCCCCGATCAATGGTGGTTGATGCACCGATCTCGACCCGATTCCCCAGGATCACTTTGCCAACCTGCGGGATCTTGATCCATTCGCCGCGCTCGTTGGCATAGCCGAAGCCATCCGCGCCAATCACGGTTCCGGATTGGATGAGGCAGGCATCGCCAATCTCCACATTGTGATAGATAGTCACATTCGCCCACAACCGGCTGCCTTTGCCTAACCGGCTGTTTTTACCAACAAAACAACCCGGGCCAATGGCCACACCATCACCCAGCACAACACCAGATTCAATAACGGCATGGGGACCGATCGCTACGTTTTGTCCTAGTTGGACATCGGCTGCAATAACGGCGGTGGAGTGAATATCCAAAGCAGGCTGCGGGGTGGAATCAAGCAGCTGAGCCACTCGCGCAAAACCAACGTACGGGTCTTTCACCACCAGAGCATTGGTCTGACATACCGATAGATCCGCTGCTTTCACCAACACAGCACTGGCGGCTGTTTGGGCCAGAAAGCTTTGATATTTGCTATCGGAAAGAAAACTGATCTCGCCAGAACCGGCTGTTTCCAAGTTGGCAACACGGGACACCTCGATTGAGGCATCCCCATGCAGCTCGGCGCCAAGCAGAGTGGCCAGTTGTCCGAGAGTCACACTCATTGCTTACTTGCTCTTGCTAACTTGTTGGATGACTTGAGCCGAAATATCCAGCTTCTCGGCACCAAAAACCACAGATTGACCATTCAACACCAGATCATAGCCTTGTGCCTTGGCAATACTGTCGATGGCGTCCTGAACCTTGTTCAGCACCTTCTTCTGCTCTTCATTGAAACGGCGACGCTGATCTTCCTGCAACGCTTGTCCCTTCAAATTGAAGTCGGCTTGCAGTTCAGCCAGCCGACGCTGCAGTTTGGTGCGCTCATCGGCAGCCATGAAGGCTTCGTCTTTTTTCAATTTAGCAGCTAGGTTTTGGCCTTCCGTTTCCAGACGCTGCATCTCACTGATACGAGAAGAAAATTCGGATTTCAGCTTGGCTTCAACTGCCTTGCCCTGCGGGATTTCCTGCATGATGCGCGGCACATTGATGACTGCAATTTTGGTCTCAGCAGATGCTTGAGCCGAGAAACCTGCGGCCATCAAACCCAGAGCCAGACTAGCGACTTGTAATACTTTACCCACTTCCTACTCCTTGTTTTATCTCACCTTTAGAAGGTGCGACCGATATTGAAGTTGAATACTTCTGTTTTGTCACCCGGCTGTTCTTTGATCGGACGGGCAAACGAGAATGCTAATGGCCCTAAAGGTGATAGCCATTGCAGGGCAATCCCCATAGAGGAGCGGTATAGCGATGGATCAGAATAATCGTAGAATTTGTCACAGGATGAACTACATGCGTTGTAATCTGCGGGATCAAAAGTAGTGTCCCAGACAGTCCCGATATCAAAGAACACCGATGTCCGTAACTGGTTGCGATAGGATTCGCTGGCAAACGGTGTCGGAACGATAAACTCGAAGCTGGCAACACTCATAGCATTACCACCGACAGACTGATCGGTCGCCGTGATGCTGTTATTACCTTGATCGTTGTACAGATAGAGCGCCTTAGGCCCTACGCTATTGCTCTTGAAGCCCCGCAACCAGTCATTGCCACCCGCATAATAATTTTCAAAGAACGGAAGTACCTGATCGAAGCCACCAACCTGACCATATCCTGCGCCATAGGCGAGCTTCATCCGCCCCAACAAGACCCAGCTATGCTCTTTATCCAGCGGGTAGTAGTGAGAGTCATCAAAGCTGACCTTGTAGAACTGCAGATCCGAACCCGGGATGGTAATCTTGCCGTTAAGCTGTTGTTTATCGCCCTGAGTCGGGAACATCCCCTTGTTCAGATCGTTGCGGATCCAGCTACTGGAAAGATCAAAGTTGTTGAATACCACCCGACCTTCACTATCCCGATTCTCGGCATAAATTTCCCAGAATTTACGAATTTGCGCGTAAGCCTGAAGTTGAGACAACTTGTTATGTTCGAAGCCAACGCCGTATTCAAGGCGGTTAATCTCGTTCACCGGATAGCCCGCCGTCACCCGAGTACCGATGGTCTGGTTGTTATAATCCACCAGATTGGCATCGCCCGCCTCAAACTCGGTGTAATACACGCGGCCACCAAGGCTGATACCGTCTAGCGTAAAATAAGGATCGGTATAGCTGACATCAAACGTCTTGCTGTAGTCGTTCATATTGAAGGTAAACGCACCCTTCCGACCCGAGCCCATGAAGTTGTCCTGAGTCAGGCCGAACTGGAAACTCACCCCAGAGGTGGTGCCATAGCCAACACCACCGGTTACTGAACCTGCGGGTTGCTCCTTAACGGTGACATCCAGATCAACCTTATCCTCACTGCCCGGCAAGCGGCGTGGCTGCACCTCAACGGTTTCGAAGAATCCGAGGCGGTTCAGACGCGCTTTGGAGCTTTCAACCTGTTCATTCGACAGCCAGGTCCCTTCCATCTGCCGCATCTCACGACGCACCACCTCATCCTTGGTCGCCTGGTTACCTTGCACCATGATATTCCGGACATAGATGCGCGGCCCCGGAGTCACATTGATATTCAGAGAAACTTCTTTTTTCTCATCATCAATCTGGGGAAAAGTGGTGACTTGCGGATAGGCATAACCAAATTTACCCAGGAACTTGGATAAACTCTCTTCGGTATGGGTGACATTGGCAGCAGAATAGAGCTCACCTGCCGTAATGGGGATCAGCTTTTGCATTTCGCTGCCCCGGCCGATCAAGTCCCCTTTCAGGCTGACTTGCGAAACCTTGTACTGCTCACCCTCATTGATATTGATGGTGATATAAATGCCTTTCTTGTCAGGCGTCATGCCAACCTGAGTCGACTCAACCTTGAAGCGCACATAACCGCGGTCCATGTAATAGGAGCTCAGGGCCTCCAGATCACCGCCTAACTTTTGCTTTTGATACTTCTGATCCGCAATGAAGTTCCACCAAGGAACCTGATCACGCAAGGACATCTGCGCCAGCAATAGATCTTCGGCAAAGACCTTGTTACCGACAATATTGATCTGCTGGATCTTGGCGGAGACACCTTCCACAAAGTTAAGCTTCAAATCGACGCGATTCCGCGGCAACGGAGTCACAATCGCCTGGACTTTGGCTGAATACTTACCCACGCCGTAGTAAAAATCTTCTAGATTTTTTTCCAGCGAGCGCAATACCGTGCGATCTAGGGGTTCGCCGACGCGAACACCAGAAGACTCGATAGATTGCTTGAGTTGCTCTTCTTTGATGTCTTTGTTACCCACGAATTCGATATTACTGATGGTCGGTCGTTCTTTGACTTCGACCACCAGAACATCGCCTTCCCGTATCAACTGAATATCTTCAAAGTTCCCAGAAGCGTAGAGCTTCTTGATGGCATTAGCTGATGTTTGCGCATCCAGGGTGTCACCCACTCGCACCGGTAAATTGAGTAACGCAGCCCCCAAGGTAACCCGCTGCAATCCTTCAACACGAATATCTTTAACGACAAAGGAACTCGAAGTTAACTCGGCCCCTTGAGCCATCAAACTGATGCCCAACAGGCAAGAGGCGACCAGCGCTTTTCTTACAGCCATGTTATTCTCGTATGTCCTAGTTGCCACGCCCTCACAGGCGCACAAAATCATTAAACAGCGCAATCCCCATCAAACAAACCAAAACGGCTGCGCCAAACTTGAATGCATATTCCTGCACTTTTTCCGGTACAGGTCTGCCGGTTATTGCCTCAAAGACAAAGAACAGCAGATGCCCTCCATCCAGCACCGGCAGAGGGAATAAATTGATAATACCTAAATTGACGCTCACCAGCGCCAAAAAACCGAGGAAGTATACCAGACCAAAACTGGCAGTGCTGCCTGCGCCCTTCGCAATTGAGATCGGACCGCTCAGATTATCCAGCGAAACCACACCGGTAATCAGCTTACCCAGCATATCCACGGTCAATGACATGACAGCACCCGTTTTCTGCACCCCCGCCCACAACGCATCAACAGGGCCGTAGTGCATTTCCACGCGATACTTGTCATCCAGAGGCAGGACTTTAGGGGCCAAGCCAACATAGCCTTGCACCTTCCCTTGCTGCTCACGGGCCGCAGGGATCAACGCTAGCTCAAGCTCGGCACCAGCACGGAGCACTCGCAGCGTTATGGATCTGTCCGGAGATGCCTGGACCAAGGTGACAAATTGCTGCCACTCGGTCAATGGCTGACCATTGGCAGCCAGTAAACGATCCCCCACCAGCAAACCCGCTCGCTCGGCACTCCCATCCGCCACCAGTTGACCGACCTCGAGAGTCACTTGCGGGCCAAGAGGATCAATCCCCAACGCCGTAAAGGGAGCCTGTTCCTCTGTGCCATCCAGCGCCCAGCCCTGTAATGACAGTTGCTTCTGTAACCGGATCCCACGGTCGTCCTGCACCGTCAGCTGCACTTCATCATCACCCAGATGCCCCACAAGAGCGTAGGCTACAGCCTCCCAATCAGGTGTCGTCTGCTCACCAATCTGCAGGATCTCCATCCCCGCTTGCAAACCGGCCGCTGCCGCCGCCGTTTGTGGCCTGACCTCGCCAATCACCGGCTTGACGGTCGGCACACCGACCATAAACATTAGCCAGAACGCGAAGAGCGCAAACACAAAGTTAGCCGCCGGGCCTGCCGCCACGATCGCAAAACGCTGCCACACGGCTTTGTTATTAAAGGCTTGTGACTTGAGTTCTGCTGGCACCGGATCTACCCGTTCATCCAGCATCTTCACGTATCCGCCGAGCGGGATCAGAGATAGGGAAAACTCGGTTCCCAACTTGTCTTTGCGGCTAAACAGTACCTTGCCAAACCCGAGAGAAAAACGCTCAACCCGAACACCGCAGCGCCGGGCAACCCAGAAATGACCCCACTCATGCACAGCAATCAAGATGGCTAACGCAAGAATGAAGGAAAAGAAATTCCAGAGAATGGCCGTCATGTTGTCTCCTTGAGTAACCGTAATGCCAGGCGCCGGGCCTCGGAGTCCAATTCAAGAATCGTGGTCAAATCCGGCGTAGCACGAATAGATAGCGATTCGACCACCTGGGCACAGACTCGATAGATGTCCATGAACCCGATTTGAGCATCCAAAAATGCCCCTACAGCCAATTCATTTGCGGCATTCAGCGTCGTCGTTGCCGCTTGGCCAGACCAACAGGCGTCCATCGCCAACTGCAGGCAAGGATAGCGCTCGTAATCCGGTCGGATAAAGCTCAACTCGCCTTGAGAAAAGAAATCGAGAACCTCGACTCCGGAGCTGACTCGCTGCGGATACGCCAAAGCATGGGCGATTGGCGTGCGCATATCGGGTCGTCCCATCTGCGCCAGCACAGAGCCATCCTTATATTGCACCATAGAATGGATCACGGACTGGGGATGAATGATGACCTGGATTTGTTCCGGCGCCGCATTGAATAACCATTTGGCCTCAATGAACTCAAGCCCCTTGTTCATCATGGTGGCGGAATCTACCGAGATCTTGCGTCCCATAGACCAGTTAGGATGAGCAATAGCTTGTTCTGGCGTGACCGAGGCGAGGTTCTCCAACGCCGTGTAGCGAAAGGGGCCACCAGAGCCGGTGAGCAAGATGCGCTCCACGCCCGCCGCGGCGAGATCACAGTAGCCCATGGCACTCTGTACATGTTCAGGCAAGCATTGGAAGATCGCATTGTGTTCACTATCCACGGGCAGTATGGTTGCCCCCGATGCTTGAGCCGCCTGCATAAACAAGGCACCAGACATCACCAGCGCCTCTTTGTTGGCCAATAGAACCCGCTTGCCCGCCTCTATCGCCGCCAGCGCAGACAGCAAACCGGCAGAACCGACGATAGCGGCCATGACAGTATCGACCGCGCCAAGCCGAGCCACCTCTTGCAAGGCAACGGCACCACTGAGCACTTCTACATCCTGAATCCCAGCCTCGGCCAGTGCCAGACGCAGGGCTACCGCCGCATCCTCTTGTACCAGCACGGCATACTGAGGTCGAAATTCGAGACAATCGGCCAACATTCGGGTGACATCGGCATTCGCCGCAAGAGCCACCACATTAAAACGTTCCGGATGACGACGCACCACATCCAGAGTGCTACGACCAATAGAACCGGTCGAGCCCAACACAGTCAGCTGATGCATGGCAAAGCCCTAGTTGAGTAACAAATAGCTGACGACAAAAATCGGCAAAGCGGCCGTCAAGCTGTCGATGCGATCCAGAACCCCACCGTGTCCTGGCAGCAGGGAACCCGAATCCTTGATACCCGCCTCACGCTTGAACAAGCTCTCTGAGAGATCACCCAACACGGAAGCAACAACGGCCAACATGGCGCAAAGCACTATGACTACAGTTTCTCGAACGCCCAAAGAGCGGCTATAGGCAACCGCACCCGCCACCAGAGCCGACAACAGTAAGCCCCCGAGCAGACCTTCGACTGTCTTCTTCGGACTGACCGCCGGTAGCATCTTACGCTGGCCAAAAGCCCGGCCAACAAAATAGGCCCCCGAATCGGCACACCAGACCAAGAGCATCACAAAAAACAATGTCCAACCGCCCAGCATCGGGTCGGCCAGATAATCATGGCTACGCAGTAACAGCAGCGCCCAGAAAAACGGCAACAGAGTCAAAACGCCGAATAGCGCCTTCAGGCTGGCACTTTCACGCCACAGCTGGGTGCCGCGAGGATATCGCAAAACCATCACCAGCGCGGCAAGCCACCATAGCGCACCGGCATATAAAATCGCCATCACCAGCGGATGCGGAGCCGCCACGGGCAACAAGGAAGGGGGACTTAACCACAGGGTAAGAGTGAGCAAGGCACCCATGGGGAGCAACAAACGATGGGGATGAGCCGGGCAGACAAAGCGCCCCCACTCCCGACTGGCGAGCAAAAAAATCAGAATAGCTCCCAGGCTGAAGGCATCTAGCGACAAAAAAAACATCCAACCAATCGCCAAGGGGATCAGGACAAGCGCAGTGATAATTCTTTGTTTCAACAACGAGATCCTCTAACTTCAGCCGGGTTGGTCCAACAACGCCCTGATCTGTTCACCCGTACAGCCAAAGCGGCGTTCACGGCTGGCAAATGAGGCAATTGCCTCACTAAATACCACTGCATCAAAATCCGGCCATAGCACCGGCGTAAAATAAAGCTCAGCATAGGCCGCCTGCCAGAGCACGAAATTGCTAATGCGATGATCGCCCCCGGTGCGGATCAACAGATCGACATCGGGTAAGCCATGGGTACTCAAGTGCCGGGCCAAGGCATCTTCATCGATCTGCTCCGGCGCCAAATGGCCAGCCTGTACTTCGACCGCTAAAGCAGCGGCAGCCTGAGTAATATCCCAGCGGCCACCATAATTGGCAGCCACGTTGAGTATCAGACCCGTATTGTTGGCCGTCAGTGCCTCTGCGGCAGCAACTTTGTCTTGCAGGCGAGAGCTGAATCGGGAGCGTTCTCCCGTGATCCGCAAGCGGATGTTGCTCTTGTGCAGCTTCTTGACTTCACCGCCGAGAACATGGATGAAGAGCTCCATCAAGGCCGAGACCTCAGATTCCGGTCGACGCCAATTTTCGCTGGAAAAAGCAAAGAGAGTCAGGGCCGACAAGCCAAGACGGGAGGCGACGGAGACTGCATCGCGAACCGCATTCACTCCTGCCTTATGACCGAAGACGCGCATCTTGCCGCGCTGTTGGGCCCAGCGTCCATTACCATCCATGATGATGGCAACGTGTCGGGGGAGCCCCTGTTTGGCCATCTCACCGAGAGAGGCAGGTAACGACATGCTTCATCTCCTGTACATAGAAAAACGCCGTGCAGAGACCTACACGGCGTCGGTACTATACCTGATGTGACAATCAGATTTCCATCAGCTCTTTTTCCTTGGCGGTCAGCAAGTCATCCACCTGCTTGACGAAACCATCGGTCAGCTTCTGGATGTCTTCCTGAGCACGGCGATCGTCGTCCTCGGAGATATCCTTGTCTTTCAGCAAGGCCTTCAGATCGGCATTGCAATCCCGGCGCACGTTACGGACCGCAACTCGAGCCTGCTCCGCTTCAGCACGCACCAACTTGATCAGATCTTTACGACGCTCTTCGGTCAGCGCAGGCAACGGCACACGGATCGTGGTACCAGCCGATGAGGGGTTAAGCCCCAGATCAGAGGTCATAATGGCCTTTTCAACGGCCTGGATCATCGAACGATCGAATACGGTAACCGCCAGCGTGCGTGAATCTTCGGCCACCACGTTAGCGACCTGACGCAGCGGGGTGGAAGAACCGTAATAATCAACGGTGATGCCATCCAGCAGTGCCGGTTGTGCACGACCGGTACGGATCTTGGACATCTGACTCTTGAGCGACTCGACGCTCTTAGTCATCCGCTCTTTTGCATCTTGCTTAATATCATTGATCACTGTCGTTATCCTTCTTCTGTGTCGTCTGACTTTACTGATGATTGTAACCAGTAAATGCGATCGGCAAAGCCAGTGTTATTTGTTTTTGTGATGGATCAGAGTACCTTCCTGCTCGCCCATGATGACACGACGCAAAGCGCCCGGCTTATTCATGTTGAAGACACGGATCGGCAAGTTATGGTCTCGCGCCAGAGTGAAGGCGGCCAGATCCATGACTTTGAGTTCTTTATCCAGCACATCGCTGTAATCAAGTTCAGTATACAGTTCAGCATCCGGATTCTTGACCGGATCATCAGAATAAACACCATCCACCTTGGTCGCCTTCAAGACGGCATCGGCTTCGATCTCGATACCGCGCAAACAAGCGGCCGAATCGGTGGTAAAAAATGGATTACCGGTACCTGCAGCAAATATTACGACCTTGCCCGCGCGTAACTGGCTGATCCCTTCGGCCCAGCTGTAAGAATCACAGATCCCTTGCAGACTGATGGCGGACATCAGGCGCGCATTCACATAGGCACGATGCAACGCATCCCGCATGGCCAGACCATTCATCACGGTCGCCAGCATACCCATGTGATCACCCACCACCCGGTTCATGCCTGCCTTGGCAAGACCGGCACCACGGAACAGGTTACCGCCACCGATGACCAGACCGACTTGTACCCCGAGCTCTACCAGCTCCTTGATTTCCTGAGCCATACGTTCCAACACCGCAGGATCAATGCCGAAGCCTTCATCACCTTGCAGGGCTTCACCACTCAGTTTCAACAGAATTCGTCTGTAAGCAGCTTTAGGATTGGTACTCATCTTTTCTTCCTGGTCATAGAAAGACCGCGACATAGGTCGCGGTCTGAATTGGCTTGCTAACTTTATCGCAGATTAGCCTTTCATGGCAGCGATTTGAGCCTGAACTTCGGCGGCGAAGTCAGTCTCTTGCTTCTCGATGCCTTCGCCTACTTCAAAGCGAACGAATTCCAGCACATCAGCGCCTTCTTTCTTCAGCAGATCGGCAACCAGAACGGAAGGGTCCTTGACGAACGGCTGACCGGTCAGGGAGATTTCACCGGTGAATTTCTTCATGCGGCCTTCAACCATCTTCTCGGCGATTTCTTTCGGCTTGCCAGAGTTGATCGCGATGTCGATTTGGATTTCGCGCTCTTTGGCAACCACTTCAGCAGAAACATCTTCCGGCTTAACGAATTGCGGGCTGTTGGCAGCAACGTGCATGGCCAGATCTTTAGCCAGATCTGTGGTACCGCCAACCAGCTTGGTGATAACACCAATACGACCACCGTGGATATAGGTACCCAGGTTGTCACCTTCAACCACGATCACGCGGCGCAGGTTCATGTTTTCGCCCAGCTTGGCAATCAGGTTGTTCAAAGAGACTTCAACGCTATCACCATTTTCCATGGTGGCGGCCTTCAGTGCTTCGAGATCCGTGATCTTGTTAGCAACGGCCAGCGCCAGAATCTGTTCACCGAAAGCACGGAAGCTGACGTCCTTGCCCACGAAGTCGGTTTCACAGTTCAGCTCGATCATGACAGCGGTGTTGCCTTCGGCACGAGCCAAGATCACGCCTTCGGCAGCGATACGGCCAGCCTTCTTGGCAGCCTTGGCTTGGCCAGACTTACGCATGTTCTCGATCGCCAGCTCGATGTCGCCATCGGCTTCGGTCAGTGCTTTTTTGCAGTCCATCATGCCCGCGCCGGTACGCTCGCGCAGTTCTTTAACCAGAGCGGCGGAAATGTTTGCCATGTCCTATATCCTCGGTCTGAGTGATTTGTATAAAAATGCAGGGGTCACGAGGACCCCTGCTAACCAATTACAACGGGTTAATAAGGGGGAACAGCGAACTGTCCGGGCCTTTATTAGTTGGCTTCTACGAAACCGTCTTGCTCGGCTTGAACTGCAATGTCCAGCTCGCGGGAGGCATTCACAACACCAGCAGCGGCAGACAGGTACAGGCTAACGGCACGGATCGCATCGTCGTTACCCGGGATGATGTAATCAACGCCGTCCGGGTTAGAGTTGGTATCAACGATAGACACAACCGGGATACCCAGGTTGTTGGCTTCTTTGATAGCGATGTGCTCGTGCTCAGCATCAACAACGAACAGAACGTCCGGCAGGCCGCCCATATCCTTGATACCGCCCAGGCTCTTTTCCAGCTTTTCCATTTCGCGAGTACGCATCAGCGCCTCTTTCTTGGTCAGCTTTTCGAAGGTACCGTCTTGAGCTTGAAGTTCCAGATCTTTCAGACGCTTGATGGACTGACGAACGGTCTTCCAGTTGGTCAGCATACCGCCCAGCCAGCGATGGTTCACATAGAACTGATCGCAGCTACCAGCGGCTTCTTTCACGGCTTCAGCGGCAGCACGCTTGGTACCGACGAACAGGATCTTGCCCTTCTTGGCAGCAACGCTGCTGATGAAGTTCAGCGCATCATCAAACATAGGAACAGTCTTTTCCAGGTTGATGATGTGCACACCGTTACGGGCACCAAAGATGAAAGGCTTCATCTTCGGGTTCCAGAAACGGGTTTGGTGACCGAAGTGAACGCCGGCTTGCAGCATGTCGCGCATTGAAACTTTTGCCATTTTAAACCTCTGTATGGGGTTAGGCCTCCACACATCCCGCGACTCCGACCCAAAGGGCACCCCGGAGAGCGTGTCGATGTGTGTGTGGTTTAAGGATTTAAGTGTGTTGAGCATGACAGGCATGACTCGGCGCGCTTTATACCATATTCGCCCCGCAAACACCACCGTCGAGCCCTGCCGTCACTGCGGTCCGATCAGAGTTGCCTCGACAATCAGAAATTTGTTGATCCGGATCAGCAAACTGGAACTCCGAGTAGCAAATCGTTACAATTTCGCATCATCAAAAATGCCGCGCGCAGGATGCCCGCCCCAAGGGTGAGCGGCCAAAAATCTGAATCGAGAGATGCCATGTCAGTCGTACTGAAAACCCCGGATGAAATTGAAAAAATGCGTGTTGCAGGCCGTCTGGCGGCTGAAGTACTGGAAATGATCGCCCCTCATGTTAAGGCCGGCGTTTCCACCGAAGAACTGAACCAGCTGTGCCATGACTATATCGTCAATGTGCAACAGGCTATCCCGGCACCGCTGAATTATCACGGCTTTCCGAAATCCATCTGCACCTCGATCAATGAAGTGGTCTGCCACGGAATTCCGAATCATAAAAAACTGCGGGATGGCGACATTATCAACCTGGATATTACCGTCATCAAAGATGGCTATCATGGTGATACCTCGCAGATGTTTATCATCGGCAACGCGACGCCACGGAATCGCCAACTCTGCGACATTGCCCAGCAAACCCTGTATGCCGCCATTCGCACCGTTCGCCCGGGCTCCTGCCTGAGCGAAATTGGCGCCGTCATCCAACCCATGGCGGAAAAAGCTGGCTTCTCGGTGGTTCGCGACTACTGTGGTCATGGCCTGGGCAAAGCCTTTCACGAAGAGCCGCAGGTGCTGCATTACCGCAATAGCCACAAGCTGACGCTCAAACCTGGCATGTGCTTCACCATAGAGCCGATGATCAACGCCGGTACCTACCGCTGCAAGGTTGATCGCAAAGATGGCTGGACTGTGACCACCGGCGATCGTCAACCCTCAGCACAGTACGAACATACCTTGCTGGTCACCGAAGAGGGCTGTGAAGTGTTGACCTTACGCAGCGATGAAACGCTGGAGCGTTACATCAAGGGCTGAGCCAGCTTCGCCACGCCGCCAGGGAGGCCGCATGCAACACTATCAACCGATCCCCGATTTCCTGCCGGCGGCGCCATTGGAAATGGCCAACGGCCGGGAGAGCCTGGGACAATTTCAAGGCTGGCTACGCGACCAGTTTTTGGCCGGCAGCCCGGTCGGGGAACTGGTGGCGGCTCGTTCCCATTTCATCGATCAGCTGCTGAGTCTGTGTTGGGAGCAGTTCGGTCTGGCCGAACAGCCGCAACTAGCATTGGTTGCGGTCGGTGGTTATGGCCGCGGGGAGCTGCATCCCAGTTCCGACATCGACATTCTGGTTCTCAGCCCTTCTCCCCTGTCCGCCGCGATCGGGGAGCGCATTGGTCAGTATCTGACCCTGCTTTGGGATTTGAAGCTGGAGGTCGGTCATGCGGTCCGTACCGTCAGTGACTGTGTGGCGCAGGGGAAACTGGATATCACCATCGCCACCAACCTGTTGGAATCCCGGTTGATTACCGGCTCTCTGGATACCTTTGCTGCTCTGAGTCAAGCCATTCAACCCGATCATTTCTGGCCCAGTGACGCCTTCTTTCGTGCCAAACGGGATGAACAGACTGCCCGCCATCTGCAATATCAAGACACCGTCTATACGCTAGAGCCTGACTTGAAGAGCAACCCGGGTGGGTTACGGGATATCCAGACTCTCGCCTGGGTGGCTCGACGCCAGTTCGGTGCCACCAGTCTCTATGAAATGACCAGCTACGGTTTTCTCAGCCGTTCCGAATACCTGGAGTTGCTGGACTGCCAGAACTTTCTCTGGCGCTTGCGGTTCGCCCTGCACATTGCCATCGACAAGAATGACAACCGCATGTTGTTTGATCGCCAACGCGCCGTCGCGGAACTGCTAGGCTATCCCGGACAAGGCAATGCGCCCATCGAGCAGATGATGAAACGCTTTTACCAGACGGTACGTCGGGTAGCCGAACTCAACGAGATGCTGCTGCAACTATTTGATGAGGCGATCCTGGGCAATGGTGCCACCGAGGTTCGCCTGCTGAACGAGCAGTTCCTGCTACGAGGGACTCTCATCGATACCCGGGATCCCGAGCTCTTTCGCCGCGAACCGCTAGCCATGCTGTCGCTGTTCTACCAGATTGCCGAACACCCCGAGATCACAGGTATCTATTCGGCGGGCCTGCGGCAACTGCGCGAAGCCCGTCGCAGTCTGATCTTCTCGCTGCAAGAGTTGCCCGAATGTCGCCAGCAGTTTATCCAGCTGTTGCGACATCCCCAGGGCATGGGACTCGCCATTACACTGATGCATGAGCACGGGATCCTTGCTGCCTATCTGCCACAGTGGGGGCAGATTGTCGGCCAAATGCAGTTTGATATGTTCCATGCCTATACGGTCGACGAGCACACGCATCGATTGCTGAAGAATATCCATCGCTTCATCCTGCCCAACAACGAACGTGAGCAACCGCTGTTTCGTGAGGTTTACTCCCGGCTACCAAAACCTGAGTTGCTACTACTCGGCGCCTTGTTCCACGACATTGCCAAAGGCCGGGGCGGCGATCACTCGGAACTGGGGGCCAGTGAAGCACTCTACTTCTGCCAACTACACGGACTCGATCGCTACGAAAGTCGCCTGGTAGCCTGGCTGGCTCGTCAGCATCTGCTTTTTTCCGTCACGGCCCAGCGACGTGACATCTATGACCCGGATGTGGTGAATGACTTTGCGGAAAAAGTCCGTGATGAACAACACCTGGACTATCTCTACTGCCTGACGGTCGCCGATATCTGTGCCACCAATGACAATCTGTGGAATGACTGGAAAGGTACCCTGCTGCGCGAACTCTATTTCGCCACCCAGAAAGCCTTACGGCTCGGTCTGGAAAATCCGCCTGATCTGAAATTGCGGATCCGGGAAAACCAGCGCAAGGCGCTGGAGCTATTACGCCCCAGTGGTATTGCCGAAGATGCCATTCTGACTTTGTGGCAAAACTTCAAGGCCGATTACTTCATGCGGCATAGCCCGGAGCAAATTGCCTGGCATAGCCAGCATATTCTGCCCCATGACAAGAGTGAGCCCCTGGTATTGTTTGGCCAGCATGCGGCGCGCGGTGGCAGCGAGCTATTCCTTTATTGTCGGGATATGCCCAACCTGTTCGCCACGGTAGCCTCGATACTCGGTCACAAGGGATTGAATATTCACGACGCCCAGATCATGAGCTCCAAAGATGGTTATGTGATGGACACCTTTGTCGTGCTGGAGTCCAATGGTGATGCCGTGGATCCGGAGCGGATCCCGTCGTTGCGCAAAGGGCTGACTAATGCCCTGAATAATCCGGCAATGCCGTTACCCAAGCCAAAACCGCTGTCACGCCGCCACCGCCAGTTTACTGTCCCTACTCGGGTCAACTTCCTGCCGAATAAAGGCGATCGAAAACACACCTTGATCGAGCTGACCGCGCTCGACCGCCCGGGCGTTCTTGCCCGGATCGGCGCCGTGTTCCAGAATTGCGAATTAGTAGTCCATGCCGCCAAAATCACCACCATAGGCGAGCGAGTCGAAGACTTTTTCTCCCTCACCCGCCGTGATGGTCAGTTACTGACCGATGCCGACGAGGATCGAGTGCGAGAAAAATTGGTCGCCGAGTTAAACCCCGACGACGATATGTGATAAAAAGGATGCCATTTTTTGAAGGGAGACAATCATGACTGAGTTACAACGCCTGATCGAAGAAGCTTTCGAGCGCCGTGAAAGCATCACCCCCGCGACCGTCGATGCCTTGACACGCCAAGCTATTCTGCAAACTGTAGACATGCTGGACTCCGGTAAAGCGCGCGTCGCCGAGAAAATTGCCGGTGAGTGGGTGGTTCATCAGTGGCTGAAAAAGGCGGTGCTGCTCTATTTCCGCATCAATGACAATGCCATGCTGGCCGCGCCGGGTACCAACTTCTATGACAAGGTGCCGTTGAAGTTTGAAGACTATACACCGGAACGCTTCAAGGAAGAGGCCATTCGCGTGGTACCGAATGCCATCGTGCGCAAGGGGGCTTACATCGCCCGTAACGCCGTGCTGATGCCTTCTTACGTCAACATCGGCGGTTATGTTGGTGAAGGCACCATGGTTGATACCTGGGTGACCGTCGGCTCCTGTGCCCAGATCGGTGCCAATGTTCACCTCTCCGGCGGTGTCGGGATCGGTGGTGTTCTGGAGCCACTGCAAGCCAACCCGACCATCATCGAAGATAACTGCTTCATCGGTGCCCGCTCCGAAGTCGTGGAAGGTGTCATCGTTGAAGAAGGCTCCGTGATCTCCATGGGCGTATTCATTGGCCAATCCACCCGCATCTACGATCGTGAAACCGGCGAGATCCACTATGGTCGCGTACCGGCAGGTTCAGTTGTGGTATCAGGCTCCCTGCCCTCCAAGTGCGGCACCTACAGTCTGTACTGCGCCGTTATCGTCAAGAAGGTGGATGCCAAGACCCGCGCCAAGGTCGGCATCAATGCCCTGCTGCGTAGCATCGACTAACTGTCCTACAGACACAGTTGATACCAAGGGGACCATTCGGTCCCCTTTTTATTACCTGCCGCTGAGACCTCCGAGATCTTGGACAGGAGAAATGAAGAAGCACGTTGCTACAGGATCTAGCTCATCTCTCCCCTATTTTCTAACCATCACATTGAGCTAAAAGCGGCCCAATAAAAAAGGGAAGCCGAAGCTTCCCTTTTTGCGATGGAACTGAATGCTTAGTGGGATTGCATCCACTGATCCATGTCGGTCTTCAGGTTGTCAGACTTGGTACCGAAGATGGCCTGGATACCAGAACCAGCAACGACGACACCAGCGGCGCCCAGTTGCTTGAGCTTGGCTTGGTCAACCTTGGCCACATCCTTAACACCGACACGCAGACGAGTGATACAAGCGTCCAGAGAAGCAATGTTAGCCTTGCCACCGAAAGCCAGAACCAGCTGCTCGGCCATGTAGTGCTCAGCCATTTCAGAAACAGATTCCTCGGCAACTTCGTCTTCACGACCCGGAGTCTTCAGATCCAGAGCAGAGATAGCTACACGGAAGATGGTGTAGTAAATCGCAGCGTAGACCAGACCCAAGATTGGGAACATCCAGCCCTTGGTGGATTGAGCGAACAGAACAACGAAGTCAATCAAACCGTGGGAGAAAGTAGTACCGTGCTTCATACCCAGCAGGATGGTAACTACGAATGCAGAGCCAGCCAGCAGAGCGTGAATTGCGTACAGAACCGGAGCCACGAACAGGAAAGCAAATTCGATTGGCTCGGTGATACCGGTCAGGAAGGAGGTCAGGGCTGCGGAGACCATGATACCACCAACCTTGGCACGGTTTTCTGGCTTGGCAGCATGCCACATAGCGATGGCAGCAGCAGGCAGACCGTACATTTTGAACATGTAACCACCAGCCAGGTTACCGGCAGTTGGGTCACCCGCGATGTAGCGAGCGATTTCACCGTGGATCACCTGACCAGCAGCATTGGTGTACTCACCTGCTTCGAAGAAGAAAGGTACGTTCCAGATGTGGTGCAGACCGAAGGGGATCAGTGAACGTTCAACAAGACCGTAGATACCGAATGCCAGAGCCGGGTTCTGATAGGCAGCCCAATGGGAGAAGGACTGGATCAGAGCACCAACTGGCGGCCATACGAAGGCCATGACCACACCGACAACGATGGCGACGATACCAGTAGACAACGGAACAAAACGCTTACCGGCAAAGAAGCCCAGGTATTCAGGCAACTGGATGCGATAAAAGCGATTGAACATGAAGGCGGCGATACCACCGGCGACGATACCACCGAGAACACCGACGTTGGAAACCTTGTCCGCCATGGAAGCATAATCAGCGGCAGCCGGATCCAGGCCAGCGATGATCGGAGCAACTACGCCGATGGTTTTGGTCAGAATTACGTAACCAACGGTAGCGGCCAGACCGGCAACACCGTCGTTGTTGGTGAAGCCCAGAGCTACACCGATTGCGAAGATCAGAGCCATGTTACCGAATACGGCACCACCGGCTTGTTCCATAATTTGTGAAACGATGGCCGGCAGCCAGCTGAATTTGGCGGCACCGACACCCAGCAGAATACCTGCAACGGGCAGTACGGATACCGGCAGCATCAGTGATTTACCGACTTTCTGCAGGTTTGCGAACAGATTTGACATAGTGTGAGCTCCTGAGGAGTTTGCGTCCTTAAGTGATTATTGTGAATACACCGGACAAGCTATTAAAACCTGTCATCATGGTTATTGCCTTACGAATGTATTCAACGAGTGGAATATAGCGCGAAGATGAAAAGGGCAAACGCAGGAGATGCAAAAAACGAAAGGGCGATCACAAAGAATTTTGTTTAAAACCAAGTGGTTATATTTGAATGAATTTTTGACATTTAATTGTAATCATTGAATATTTCAATGTCTGTTTCAGATAGATTTAAATTGTCTACTCAACAATTCTCAACGTAATAAAACGCAATACAAATGTAACCATATGTAACATTGCTGTTTTTGTGACTAGTCTCGATATTTATTTTTATATCGCTTCTTTAAATAAAAATAAACCCCGCAAGCGGGGTTTATTTGAATCTTTGTATGGTTTATTTCTGTGAGTTCTTGATTGCATTCACTAACGTCTGCTTGGCACTACCAGAGCCAGCCCGTTCAGCCTCACCACTCAGCGCCATGGCCTTTTCAATATCACCCGAGCTGACCGCCTTCTGAATTAACTGGTTATACATGGCTTCCGTTTCTGCCAGCATAGTTCCGGTTGCCACCGTCGTCGTGGCAACGGGAGCAGCCGTCAATGCCGCGGCCTGGTTCGCAGCGGGGGCTGTTGCGACCACAGCCGCAGTGGCTGCTGCCGGTGCTATCACCAATTTGTTCGGAGCGACTTCAGCCTTAGGAACTGTTGCCTGAATCGTATCTTGGTAGGCCGGTTTGTAGAGATTTTCCAGCCCCGAGTTACCGGAAAGATCTTCTACAGACATCTTGACCAGACCCCAAGGCGAATGAGGAATGACAGGATCTTTGATGCCTGGATCTACAACCGCCAACGATTTGGCCATCAACTTGGCATCGCTGGTAATAGTCGTGGTTTCGTTCAGCTTACTTTCCGAGGTGTAAAGCACAAGATAACTTTCGTTGTTCGGGTTACCAATATAGGTACGGTCGATCGTAAATTCACCTTCGAGGCGATTACCCTCCAGCAATTTGGCTGGTTCATATTTGAATACATCACTACCCAAAACACGAGTCACTCTGAACTGACTATCCAGCATCATTACTTTGGGTAAAAACAGGGACTGATCGATTTGTGCCGCAAGTGTAATTTTTAGATCACCGCTATTTTGCGGCAACTGGAAGGCTAAAAAATGACTCTTGCCATCATCAAATGTAAATACCGGAGTTGAACCGTCAATGACTAATAATTGCTCAAAATCGGCGGGGATAGGAGTGAAGGTAAAAGATGCAATGTTTTGGCAGCAATTTTGTGCTTGATGCAACTGGTCAATGGCTGCATCACGATTATCTAGAACCGCTTTATATTCGCCGGTCGGAACAATCAGATCATCGACCGAGGAGCACGCTGACGTCATAGCAGCAACAAGTAATGCAATAGTTAATCGAGTCGCTTTCATCAAAACATCCTGAGCAATTTTTTTAAAAAAAAAGCCCCCGTCAGACGGGGGCAGTCTTAACTTATGCGCTTAAGCTTACCACCAAGCTTCAGCTTGTACACCGAAGTTATAGGTGTTGTCGTCTTTGCCACTGTTGAACGGAGTGCCTTGATCGCCAACACTCAGGTAGGAAGCAAACACGCGGATTTCAGGACGAGCCCAGAAGCCTTTGCCAGCAGAGAAGGCTTGAGCAATGGTGTACTTCTCACCATCATTAGAGGCGCTAGAGCCATCCAGATTGCTTTGCTTATCCTTGCCATAACCGACTTCAAAGATGGTCTTCATGGTGTCGGTCCACTTGTAGACTGGGCGAACAACTACAGAGTAGGTTTCCCATTTGTCCAAGCCACCCCACATCTCGTTACCTACGCCATAAACCAGTTGATGGCTCAGGTCCCAGCTGTCGCCCAGAGAGATCACACCGTGGTTGATGAAACGGAAACCATCGGCACCATCTTTGGCTTCGGCGCCATACCAGCTACCGTCGCCTTGGAAGGCAAAATTCTTGGAGTAACCTTCAGTACCGTATTGCAGTACGGTCTTGTTGAAGCCACCCAGAATACCTTGGGTCAGTTCAGCCGTCAGCATCACGCCATCTTTGGCATTCTTGTACTTGCCATCCAAGGCATCTTGGGCATCAGTCGAATTGACGATAGCATAGTCAGCGCCCACTTCCAGAGTGGCATCAGACCATAACGGGATACCGGCATAGCGAGCATCCAACGTGTTGATGTTTACCGGATCTCGCAACACAACAGATGTATTGCCATCCCATCCTGCAATAAGGTCGTATTGATTCATTTCCAAGTCTTTAGCACTGCGATCGTTACGAACCCAAGCAAAAGACAACTGACCAGGGCCAGCCTGAATGGCTTCAACACCGGCACCGGCACCAGAGATGTTCCAGTAGTAGAAGTCAGAGATGTGAATATCATGACGTTGGTAGAAACGCTTACCAGCCCAAGTCACTTCGCTACCACCGAACAGGCCCTTGGCCTGGACGTTGAATTGGCGCAGAGCAAATTCAACATCTTCACTCTTGGCACAAACACCATTAGCGGCAGTAGCAGTGCTGTCACAAACCTGGTTAGCTGAGGTGCTTTCCCAGTCGTTAGAGCCGTTAGAGGTCATGGCGAACATTGAGTCCACATAGAAGGTCTTGCCGCCCTTGTTGTAAACTTCCTGGCCCAGTTGGATTTCAGAGTAGGTATCATCTTCGTTGCCCAGACGACCGACCTTTTTCTTAGCGTAGGTCTGCATGTCACCATCTTGGGAGACACCGACACCAGAACGCATGTAGCCATGGAAATCAACGGCGGAGGCAGAGGCAGAGCCCAGAGCCATAATTACTGCTGCAGAAATTGGAAGCCACTTTGCTGTCATAATATTTTCCTTTATCCCTTGGGGGTAAATGGTCATAAATTGGTGGAAACGTGTCGTAAACCGAAAAGGGCTAACGACTGTCCGGGGCCATTATAGGGATCCCATTTCACCCGTGGAATTGAGCCTCGTCACAAAATGGCAACTCCCACCCCAACAACCACAAAAACCATAAAATAAACAAAATACGGAGCATGCAACTACCAATACACCAAAAACAACAAACATGCGGAATATAAAACCAAAAAAACTCAAATTCGCGCTTCACCGACAAAATCATCAAACTCGTCTGATCAGACAATCTTGATCAAGATCACCTGCAATTTGGAACTTTCTTTTTAACAAACTGTCCGATTGAAAGCGCTTGCAGAATACAAATCAACCACGGGTCCTCCTCCCCGGATAAGACTCACCAGCCAAATTGCTCAAATAATTGTTTCCATTGCTGATCCTGCTCCACCTTTAGGCATAGCGGAAATCCATGCACCGGATGTTGAACCGTTAGACGGCTGTTGCACAGCATCAGTCGCTGGCAATCGAACTGCTCACGGAAAAAACGGTTATGCCGACCATCACCATGAGTGGTATCACCCACAATCGGATGCGAGATATGAGCCAGATGGCGACGAAGCTGATGCTTACGCCCGGTATGAGGCAATAAGCGCACCAAACTGTAACGACTGGATGGATGGCGGGGGGATACGGCATGGGGAAGTTCAATCGTCTGTAAGCGCTGTAGCCAGGTTTGCGCGGACTGCGCTGGTTTATCCGGATCCGCAAACACATCCGCGATCTTGTCGAGCTCTTCTTTGAGCGGGTAGTCAATGTACAACTGCTCCGGAGCCCAACCCCGCACCAGTGCCAGATACTCTTTTTGCACCCGATGCAGGGCAAAATCCTCACTCAGACGACGAGCCGTTACCGGATCCAGTGCAAACAACAGGACCCCCGAAGTCGGTCTATCCAGCCTATGCACCGGATAGACGTGTTTACCGATCAGATCTCGGGTCATCTGCATGGCAAATCGGGTTTCATGTTTATCCAACCAACTGCGATGCACCAGTAGCCCCGCAGGCTTATCAATCGCCACCAGGTATTGATCCTGATACAACACACGCAAACTCATGGCTGACGATCTACAGGTTGGCCAGTCAAGGCTTCATCGAGTGCGGCCAGTGTATCCAGCAGTGAACCGTGATGGGCAAGCTCCTGCTTATAGACTTCTGTCGCCATGGCATAAAGCGCACTTTGGGTTGGCAATGCCATCTGTAGCAGCATCATCTGCCGCAAGCGGGCAATCAGCACAAACTGCAACCATTGATGAAAATCCAGAGTATCCATGCAAAAAGGCAGAGTGCTGGCCATAGCCTCCGCAGTGGGAGGGGCCATCTGCCACAGTGAGCGCTGCTTTAATTCCAGCTCTAGTTGTTCAAGAATATGGGTGACACGCACGAGTTGACTCATCTTCAATTCTCCAAAAATCGCCGCGCACTATAGCATTAGCAACAGCGGCTCCCTATATTGCGCAGCAGATGTCATCCCAGTTCAGCCACCATCGAGGAAAACGCCATGAGTGAATATTGGTTTTTGTGCGGTTTACTCGTTATCGCCATCGAATTCTGGCAACGACGCCGACAGGCGGAGCTGGCAGAACGACTGGTCAATCAGTACTGCGGTCGTGAACAGTGGCAGTTCATATCCATCGCCCGCCACGAGGCAGAGATCCTGCCGCTGTTGCTGCGAATGTTGTTGCATAAACCCTCGTGTTTTACGTTTGAATACAGCGAAGCCGGCAGGGCGGGAGCATACTTCGTATGATTTTTATCCATTAGGTGCATGACGTTAAAATTCCCGCTTGAAAATGAATTTTTCTGATGACTTATGCAATTTGGCACGCCATTTTTGAGCAAAAATCATCCTAAATCAAAGTATGCTCCCGCCCTGGCGAAGCCGGGGAAGACAAATCTCAGGGCGAGTTATTTCTAACCGGTTTGCGCCATCCGCTGTTTCGGGTGCATAGTCACCGGGAACATGCCGACAACGTCATCCCCTTCCCGACCGTTCATCATTGAGACTCGACTTGTTCGGAGAACGCTAAATGTCGATAGAAACCGTCATGCAGATAGCACGACAACTGCACGCAGAAGGAAAACAACCATCCGTCGCCTTGATCAAGGCCCGCCTGCCAGCCCCTTGCCCGATGCCGGATGTGATTACTGGGATCCAGCGCTGGCGCCAGCAGGCAACAAGCAATGCCGGTGAAGAGCAACCCATTGCTGCAGCCAGACCTCTCAATCCAGAGCAATCGGTAGATCCGCTACAGGTTGAAATCCAGCAGCTACGGGATGAGGTTTCGCAACTCCGGGAAGAGGTAGTGATGCTACGCCGTAGTATTCGGATCATGACAGAACGATTCGAGTAACTTGGGACATATACATATAGAGCAGCAAAAAGCCCTCATGACTGAGGGCGTTACTAATTCCGTAATGGCTCCAGTCGCGCCAAAAAGGTTGCCAGGTTGGGCGCTAGTCGCTGGCGTTGCTCACGACCAAGCCGTTCATAACAAACCTCGCCACTCGCATTATCAAGGCTGATCACATGGGAATCCGAACGCGTGGTAGCTAAAAAGAATGTGGGCTGCAAGCGCAGGCGCCGCTGCATCAGCGCATGACCGATCAGATTTTCCTGTAAGCGCTCAAAGTCAGCAGCATTCCACGCTAACACGGGCTCAACGCGCAAACCTTTAAATGAAAAAGCCAAGGCTCCCGCATACCAATGGCAAAAATAACTTACTAGATCCGTATGCAGAGCCATTTCCAGACCCGATTCGACATTCGCCATGCTTCCCGCTTCCGGCCTCGCGACGGGTTGCCAGCTAATCTGCTGATCCCAAACATCACCCACTTCGCAGGGTGAGCGCCATTCGGCATCAAAGCTACGCCTAGGTAGGCCTCCAGACTGTCGTTGGTAGCGCATCCAGCGCACAAACAATTCAGACATTGCTGAAACAACTTGATTCGACATCGCTTTTTCCCACAATGAGGCAAAGCCGTATTTTAACTCGAGGCCGAGCGCCATGACACACAAAGCTCGCTACCATGACAGCCCTGCTTTGCAAGGGTTGTCGCTAGGCAAAAGCCAGGATTATATGGCGCACTATGCGCCAGACTTGTTGCAACCCGTGCCCCGCAGTCTGAATCGGGAAGACCTGCAACTGGGTGCCGCACTGCCGTTTACCGGTGTCGATCTTTGGACCCTGTATGAGCTCTCATGGTTGAATACCAAAGGTAAGCCGCAAGTAGCCATTGGCGAGGTAGCGGTACCTGCCACCAGTAGCAACCTGATCGAGTCCAAGTCGTTCAAACTGTATCTCAACAGCTTCAATCAGACGCAGTTTGCCAATATCGACACAGTGCGTGCCACCCTGCAGCGGGATCTATCCGCCTGTGCTGGCGGCCCAGTCCAAGTCAGCCTCTATTCACTCTCCGATGCCCCCCATGAGATCGCGCGGCTTCCCGGGACCTGCATCGATGATCTGGATATCGCTATCGATAGCTACCAATTTGATCCTGAGCTGTTGCTCCATGCAACATCCAATGTCGAGGTTGACGAGGTATTGCACTCCCATTTACTGAAATCAAATTGTCTGGTCACCAGTCAACCGGATTGGGGCAGCCTGGTGGTACACTACCGGGGCAAGCAAATCCACCATGAGGCTCTGCTGCGTTATCTGGTCTCATTCCGCCAACACAATGAATTTCACGAACAATGCGTAGAGCGTATTTTCGTCGATTTGATGCACTATTGTCAGCCCGAACAATTGACCGTCTATGCGCGCTACACGCGCCGGGGGGGATTAGATATCAATCCATTCCGGAGTAGCTGGCAGCCTGTGCCTGCCAATCTTCGTTTGATCCGGCAGTAAGGCGGCTCATGAATGCAATCGCTGTAATCAGGATGGTGCCCGCGTGTTATCGCTGACTCTACTTCTTTCTAGTTTTGCACTGCCCTCGCTGCCTTTGGAGACCACGCTGATGCCTGGTCCCCTGGTCGAGGCTCAGCAGCAGGAAAGCTCACATCCTGAACATTGCATTCAGCTCTCGCAGCAGTTTTTACAACGCGAACTCGTGGACAAGGTGCTGCCGGCGCTGACACAGAATCCCAGCGCTTACCGGGAGACAACCGAACGTTACCGCACCCGCCAGCAAAGCGTGGAAGCAACGTTAATCTACGCTCACTGTTTGACCCGGCAATCCCAGGATGTCTTGGCGCAACAGATGTTTACTCAGGCGGCGCGAGAGGCGCATCAGTTCAACCTGCCCACCCTTGAAGCCATCGCCTATTTCCAGCTCGGGCGTCAGGCCCTGCTGGCGAACAGCGACTATAAAACCGCACAGTCCCAACTGCAGAAACTACAACACCAGCTGCGCACCACCACCGTGAGCAACGCACTATTGCCGTTATATGCCCAATTGTTACAAACCAGCCTGAATGTTGAATTACACCGCTTCGAGATCGCGCAAAAAGAGTTGGCCAACTTGCGTGATCTACTCACGACCAACACCTTACCGGCCGCACTCGATATCGCGATCCTCACCCTCTCCGGTGACTATCATGACGCACGCCAACAAAACGAGATGGCTTTAGCCAGCTACGCCGATGCCTTGCGTATCGCCATCAGTCAGAATGAAACCTTGCTCCAGGCTCAGCTCGCAGAAAAAATGAGCCTGATCTTTGAACAAAATGGCAATCTGTCCCAAGCGCTGCATTTTAGCGAGATGGCTTGCGATCAGTGGCAGCGGATCGGCAATGGCGACTGGTTGGCCCAGGGTTTGATCCGTTTGGCGGCCCTAAACCGCGAAGCCAATGACCCCAATCTGGCACTCTCCCTGCTTTTTAACGCTCTGGATATTTATCGCAACATCAATCGCCCGCTGTCGTTGGCCCATCTCAATCATGAAATTGGCAAAACTTACCTGAAAATCGGCAATCGAGCCGCCGCCCGAACCTATCTCATCGCCGCACGCAACAGCTACAAACTCAACCGGGATCGACAAGGCGAACTAGCCACCCTGATCACCCTCAGCGCGCTGCATCTGCAACAGCATGAGCCAGAATTAGCCATTGCCTTGCTGGAAAGCGTACCGGCGCAGTCGGACTTATCCGCCCCTGCCATTCCGGAATTGCATTACCAGCTTTCTCAGGCCTATGAGCAAAAAGGGCTGTTCCGGCAAGCTCTCAGTCACTTCAAACAGTTTGCTGCCGGTAGCGAGGCGACGTCGAATCGCTACCAACATCAGGGGAATGAGCAATTTCGAGACAACTATTTACGCGTTGAACTGGAGCGTAATGTCAACAGCCTGAAACAACAGCAGCAACAGTTAGCCCAGGAGCGCACCCGTTATCTCTGGTTGACCGCGGTAACCACATTATTGATTGGGGTCCTGTGTTACGTATTACTGCGCATGAATCGGCGACAGACCCAATCCAGCGCCAATATGCACCAGTTGAAACAACAGTTAGGACAAGCCCCCTTCAGTCATCTACCCAATCAGTACCAGCTCCAGGAAACGCTGGAACAGCTGGATCAGCGTCCCGAAGTGGATGTCGGTGAACCGGATGATGATTTAACGCATAATGCGCGACACTTCATCCATATCAGCTTGCCAGCACTGCGCCGACTCTGCGAGCGCGTGGGCACCGAGCAGGCGGAACAATTGCAGCAGACGCTGACCGATCGCCTCATTGCCATGTGCACGGAGCGTGAACAGCTGTATCAACTGGCGGAGAGTCGCTTTTTACTGCTGCAACCGCACACACCGGGTAGCAGCCTGGTAGCCAGCGCAGAATTCTGGATTTCCCGCCTGACCGAGATGCTGATTGAACTGAAACTGGATAATCGCGTCGTCATGGGATTGGTGCACTTTCCGTTCCTCACCCGCTGCCCGCGCGCGATAGAAAGTCACAATGTGGTTGAATTGAGTCTGATCGCCCTAGCCGCGGCGGACCAAATTGCCGAAAAGTGCCAACTAACATCATGGGTTGAGCTTTCTGCTATTGACTGTCAGCAAGCGGCATTTTTCAATGGTGTGTTCAGAGCCCGGGCTCTGGAGGCCATTGACAAAGGACTTGTCAAAGTCAACGCGCTACATGGCAAACAGCTGATCGAGTGGCAGCACATTGTCTAACGGGTGAGTCGATTCACCTCTTTGCTTTTCAGCCAGCCATGGCGTAATACCGTATGGAACTTGGACATGAATGATGTATCTGCCATCGCTGGGCAACTAAGCAAACTCAGAGAACGGCTGGACCAAAAAGAACTGGAGCTGGGTGTGCTTGCCGAACAAACAGATGCCGAACGAATCTGCGCCATACAATTCATCACGCGCCTGACCCATGCTTGTCGTGGGCATGACCGCGAGTTGGATAACAAACTGGCCAAGTTACGGCAGCGTTTTGAAGAGTTAACGCCATTACACCAGCTCTCTGATGATATTCAGGTGGTCGAGAAGCTACTGCAACAGCACGCGGTCGCCCTTGAAGAGTCCCTGCGCGTAACCCGAGAAACCATCAAGGAAGGTGGTCGTCATCTCAGTGCCATCAAAGAGATCCCGGAAAAAAT
>NZ_BAAGVN010000124.1:0-19907 GCF_054780855.1 Pseudaeromonas pectinilytica | reverse complement strand
TGGAACTGGTCAGGATCGGCTGTCGAACGGCTCCAATGCCACAACGCCTGTTGAAGCTGGCTGAGTCTCGATGGTAATCAGGTCTGATTATGATCGGCGCCTCGCCCTGTTATCTCAATCACCCTGATTATTCAGGTGGCTTTACATCGGCAGATCTTAATAATATTTACAAAGCCGTGACCCATCATTTTGATGACTGGGTGATTGATTTTGCTTCATCCGCCATGGCCAATCATGACAAACCACATTTATCAATTTATTTTGCGCAAACCATTCGCTCATTTCAGCCGGAATTTATGCTGACAGTTCTCTCGTCGATATTAAACTCAGACTTCCGGGATAGATTACCCAGTGTGGTCACTCCCACCTTGATTATTCAATCCCTAAATGATGTGTTTGTGCCCCTGCAGGTCGCTACTTATCTGAATAATCAAATTACCAACAGCGAATTATCGATTATTAATGCGCAAGGGCACCTGCCGCATATCAGTGCTCACCCGGCTGTCGTCGACGCCATCAAAGCGTTTTTGCATATCCCCCCGACTCTGACGGCTCCGCCCGCCGCCGCGGTACGGACCTCCTGCTCCAATTCCTGCTCACCCCAGGCCTGATGAATCAACAGTGCTAACGCGCCATGACCTCCCCCAGCAGACGACACAGCTCCAGTAACCGGGCGTTGCCGACGGCGGCATAGCCCAACAACCAGCCTTCCTGACGCTCGGCGCCCAGATAACAGCCACTCAATGGCCGTAATCCCAACCCCAAGGCATTGCCGGACGATGTCCAGCGGGACTCCCCACCCCGCGGTAGCAGGGCCGCGCACTGCAAGCCGGAATCCGCTCGCAGCGGGGTCAGCGCCGGACAATGCCGGGCCAGTTCGGACCACAGCAGATCACGACGGCTGCGATACAAGGGCCGAACCTGACGCAAGTAGGCGGCAAAGTGTCCTTCCTGGATAAAATCGGCAGTCACGGCTTGCAACAGCTGATTATTGTGGCCATCGAACGCCGCTCGGGCTTGGGCAAAGGGTTCGACCAGAGCAGAGGGCAAGACCAGATAGGCCAGCCGCAATGAGCCAAACAGAGACTTGCTAAAGGTGCCGACATAGATCACCCGTCCCTGTTGATCGAGTCCCTGCAAGGCCGGTAGCGGATGGGGGCTGTATTGGAATTCACCATCGTAGTCATCCTCCAAAATCCAGGCATTGTGTCGCTCCGCCTCCGCCAGCAACGCCATGCGACGGGGCAGGCTCATCACCATACCCAGGGGATATTGATGGGAGGGCGTGGTGTAGATCAGTCGGGGCGCCGGGTGCGACGCGGCCAGGGCGATCCCCTCGCCATCGACCGGAACCGGATGCACCACGGCCCCGGCGCTCAACATGGCGCTGCGCGCGCCCAGATAGCCCGGCTCCTCCAGCCACACCCTGTCACCGGCATCGATCAACAACTGGGCAATCAGCTGGATCCCCTGTTGCGAGCTGGTGAGGATCAACACCTGTTCAGGCGCACAGATCAGGCCTCGCGATTGCACCAGATAGGAGGCAATGGCGGCGCGCAGCTCCGGTAATCCTTGCGGATCGCCATAGCTCATCAAGCGCGGCGCCTGCCGCTTCCAGTGCCGTTGCATCAGGCTGCCCCAAATATCCCGGGGGAAAACCCGCGGATCCCCCTGTCCGGAGCCAAAGGTTTCCAGCAGTCCAACCGGATCACGGCAGAGTCCGGCATCCAGAATACGCTGCCCACGCAAGGACAAGCCTGCTGCTGCGACGCCAGCCCGTTTGGGTTGCGGTTGCGCCGCCAGCGCCACAAAGGTTCCAGCCCCCATGCGCCGTTGCAGATAACCTTCGGCCTCGAGTCGGCTATACGCCAACTCCACCGTGCTGCGGGATACGCCCAGATCCTCGGCCAGAGCGCGACTGGCCGGTAACCGGCTGTGCAGCAGCAAGTGTCCCTCTAAAATGGCAGTGCGCAATGCCCGCACCAAACGTTCATGCAGCGGCAAATCGGCCAGTGAAGGATGAGCAAGCAGAGTGGGCAAGGCGGACATCAAAGGCTCCACGGTAGAGGGTGATCCAACATGATGCCCCAACCAGCGAACCAAAATTGGTCTGCTCATTACTGCAAAATTGGTTGGTTTAACCAGTACATTATGCCGCTAGAGTTATGAATAGCTACCCCGTTTCCTGTCACAGGCAATGACGAATTCATAAGGAGTTTTCCATGAGTGCTGTTCGCTCCTCCGGCTTGGCGCTACCCGCTGACGCTGCCCGATTTTTTGAGCATCAACTGCAGTTTCGTACCGATCCCGCTGACTTGGCTGCCGATCTTCTGGCCCGAGAGCCAGGCATTGTGGTCATCGACACCCGCTCGACCGAACATTACAGTGCCGGCCATATTCCCGGCGCGATCTCGTTTCCTCATCGCACCATGAACGCCAGCAGTACCGCCTCACTGGATCGGCAGACGCTCTATGTCTGCTACTGCGATGGCATCGGCTGTAACGGCTCAACCCGTGGCGCCTACAAGCTGGCGGCACTGGGATTTCAGGTCAAGGAGCTGATCGGTGGCCTGCACTGGTGGCGCCAGGATGGCTTTGCGATTGCCACCGGTTTGGAAGCCGGTGAACTGACGGATGGAGGGATCGGTTGTGCATGCTAACTCATATATCAACCCCTGGGGTCAGCCGTTGGGGGCTCCGATCCCCGATTGGCAACCACGCCCCTATCCGCAACGCTGTGTGCTGACCGGCTGGGGCTGTCGTCTGGAGCCAGTGGATCCTCTGGTGCACGGTGAGGATCTCTGGCAAGCCTTTGCTCTGGATGATGGCTCGCTCTGGACTTACCTGACCTCAGGGCCCTTTGTCGATCAAGCGGCGTTTATGCAGTGGTTGCACACCATCAGTCAGCAACAGGATCCGCTGTTCTTTAGCATCATTGACACCGCCAGTAACCAGTCGCTGGGATTGGCCAGCTACCTGCGGATTGATCCGACCGCCGGGAGTGTGGAAGTGGGCTGGTTGCATTTTTCACCGGCCCTGCAGCGCTCTCGACTGGCAACCGCCGCCATGGTGCTGATGATGGAGTATGCATTTTCACTAGGCTATCGCCGCTACGAGTGGAAGTGCAACGCCCTGAATCGCCCCTCCTGGCAAGCGGCCGTCCGACTGGGATTCCTGTACGAAGGCACCTTCCGCCAGGCGCGAGTCGATAAGGGGCACAGCCGCGATACCGCCTGGTTCTCTATTCTGGATCGGGAGTGGCCGCTGTTATTGCCCTGCTACCAGCAGTGGTTGGCTGCAGACAACTTCGACAGCCAGGGACAGCAACTAAGCCGGCTTTCGCAGTTGACCGCCGAGGCCCTGGGACGGCAAGCAGCAAAAGGCTAAACACGGCGGGCGGATAGCAACGGGGAGCACCACCGCTATGTTCTATCCGCTCTCTTTTTTCTATCCGCTCTCTTTTTTCTATCCGCCCTCTTCGGTCTAGGCTGAATAAATGATGGGACGAGCGCAACAAAGAGTGGCAACCCGTGGCGTTAGGCCATATGCTCAGCACAGACAAGATGAGAATTAATCGCATATTGCCGGTTCACCTGCCCGCTTCTACCCGGTGGGATCCCAGCAATGTACTGACCCGGAAATACCTGTGATGCCAACTGCCAACAAACCAGCTCCGCTTGAAAGAGCCTCAGCCACTGCAAGCTCGCCACCTAAGGTCGAGCGTCACCAGTTGGTGCGTCTGCTATTTCTCATCGCCGGTTTATTGTGTGTCGGGCTGGGTCTATTGGGCGCCCTATTGCCGTTGCTACCCACCACGCCATTTCTGTTGCTGGCTGCGGCCTGCTTTGCGCGCAGCTCGACGCGCATGCACCATTGGCTGCACCACAACCGGCTGTTTGGGGCTTACATCCAACGCTATCGCGCGGGCGATGGCATGCCGTTGCGTGCCAAAGTCATGACTCTGCTCGTCATGTGGTTATCACTGGGCTATTCCGCCGTGGTGGCCGTTCCTGCGCACTGGTGGCCGTTGGCCGTCATACTGCTGCTGATCGGAGTTGCCACCACAGTGCACATTCTCCGACTCAAAACCTACCGGTTGCCAACATCGAGCTGTCCAGAGCGCTAACCCTTCGCCATAGACCCAAGCCTACCCAGCGCTGTTACATCGAGTAGACGTAGCCACACCGCCGTGGCTAAACCGCCGTGGCCGGTTCATACATGGTTCGCACATGGTTTGTACATTCATGTCCCTGCTCATTGAGACTCCACGCCCCCACGTTAAGCAGCAGGCTTATTTGCATTTTTTTACGCAATAACAACGAAATAGAACATTCGTTGACAGTGAGAACCATTATCAATAATATCCTGGCGTTCCAATAGGGAAGCGATCAGCTCCCGGATGACCCGTCCGATCCCGGCAACCTTTCTCCGGCATATCTCGACAACGGGACGGTCAATTTCATTTTTTCGTGTAGAAGACACACCTGCAAGGAGTCTAATGTGCTGCCCTCAACCAACCCCGCTCATCGACTAAACACGCTGGCCAAAGCGATTGTATGCGCCACCCTGCTGCCTGGCCTCGCCATGGCCAATACTGACGCGGAGGCTACCGCCGAGAGCGTGGTGGTGACGGCCAGTCAGACCGAACATACCGAATTGAACGCCCCGGCCAGCGTCTCTGTGGTTACGCGGGAGCAGTTGGATCAACTGGCCGCCACCAACCTCAGCGATGCCATCAAGTCCCTGCCTGGGGTCAATGTCAATCCGGCCACCAGCTATGGCCGCAGTGAAATCAAACTGCGTGGCATGGACAGTGACTACACCTTGCTGCTGATCAATGGCCGCCGTATCAACTCTCGCGATGCCCTGAGCTCCTCGTATGGCAACGATTTCGACTTGTCATCGATCCCCATGGTTGCCGTCGAGCGCATCGAGGTGATCCGTGGCGCCATCTCGTCCCTGTATGGTGCGGATGCCCTCGGCGGGGTGATCAACGTGATCCTGCGCGAGCCAACCGCCAAGACCAAGGGCGCTCTGGAATATGCCTATCAGGAACCGACCTCCGGTCAGAGTGGCGATTTGCACGATGGTAGCGGCTATTTGAGCGGCGCCCTGATCGACAACAAATTGCTCGGTCAGGTCATTGTCGAGCAAAAGCATAAAGATGCCTGGAAGAGCGAACAATCGACCAACCCGAACGCTGATGCCAGCGAAAAACAAGAGCGCAGCAGCCTGCTCTCCTCACTGAAATATCTGCTCGACGAGCGACAAGATATTACCCTGGATGCCAGTCTGACTCGCGATGATCGCCTGGCGCACTGGAACAACTACGGTGCCACACCGACCAACCGCCAGGAGATGGATCGCGTCACCTTGGGGTTGACTCACAATGGACGCTGGCAAGCGGGCAACAGCCAACTGCGTTATTTCTATGAAGATGTCGATCTGATGGATGACTCCGAGCTCAATGGCGCCATCGGCAACATTAACCAGCAGAATCATACGGTGGATGGCCAGCTCAGCACGTTGCTCGGCGACCACTTGCTGACGACCGGTGCCGAGTACCGGCAGACACAACTGCAACATTCCATGAACCTGAAGTCCGGTGATGCCAAAGTCGACCAGCAAGCCGCCTACCTGCAGGATGAATATGGCATTGGCGATCTGGCCTTGACCCTCGCCGGGCGACTGGATCACCACGACACCTACGGCAGCGAGTTCAGCCCGCGGGGTTATGCCCTGTATAACCTGACCGAGCGCTGGGTCGTCAAGGGCGGGGTCGGCAAAGCCTTCAAGGCGCCCACTCTGGCACAGTCCGACGAGGACTACAGTGTCACCGCGTGTCGGGGTCGCTGTGTGGTGGTCGGGAACCCAGATCTGAAACCGGAAACCGCCCTCAGTTATGAGCTCGGGACTGCCTATCAGGATGCAAGCTGGGGAGCCGGCATTACCGCCTTCGATAACCAGATTGAAGATATGATCCAGAGCCAGAGCTGGAAGACCAATCCCGGCGCACCGATCCTCACCTACCAGAACATCAGCCAAGCGCGCCTGCGCGGGATTGAGTTCATGCCCTGGGTCGATGTTACCCAAAATGTGAAACTGGATGCCAACTACACACTCGTCAAAGCCAAGGATGAAACCACGGGTCTGGAGTTGCTGCAAACCCCCGAGCACACCGCCAACCTGACTCTGAACTGGCAAGTGCTGAGCAACCTCAACGCCTTCAGCCGCTACCAATACACCGGTAGCCAGCTGATCTATGTGGCCTCGGCGAATGCCAACCAGAAGAGTGCGGCATTCCATACCCTGGATCTGGGTACCAACTACAACCCCATCCAGCCATTGACGCTGAAACTGGGCATGAACAACCTGACAAATACCAAACGGGATGAGGTCGCCACCGCCGCCGATACCGTGCTGCAAGGCCGGACCGTGACCGCAGGATTCGCCTACCAACTGTAACCCCGCAAGCGGCCACTCCGGTGGCCGCAGACCTGCTCCCTATGTCGCGTGAGGTGTTTCATGCATCGTCATCATCGAAGGCTGGCCAGTGTCGGTTTGCTGTTGCTTGGTAGTTTTATGCTGTTATCCATGGCGGTCGGTGCGGGCGAATATGGGCTGTCCGAATTATTCGGCTACTTATTCGGCTACCTGGGTGGCGATACCGCCTTACACAGCAATCCTCACTTGACCATGATTCTGTACACACTGCGCTTGCCTCGGACGCTCTGTGCCGTGCTGGTCGGCAGTGCCCTGGCAGTGGCGGCAACTCTGCTGCAAAGTGCCACCCGCAATCCTCTGGCAGAGCCCGGACTCCTCGGCGTCAATGCCGGTGCGGTTCTGGGTCTGATCCTCGGGCTGACCTATGCCGGCATCAGCTCCACCTTCGGCTATCTGCTCTGGTCCGCCGGGGGGGCGCTGCTGGGCAACCTGCTGGTTTTGGCCTTGGGCTCGTTACTATCCGCAGGCCAACCCTTGACCCTGATCCTGGTGGGAGTCGCCTTGAACGCCATCTTCAGCGGCCTATCCAGTTTCCTGCTACTGGCTAATCAAGCGGTGCTGGATCAGTTCCGGTTCTGGGATATGGGCTCGGTCGCAGCAGTCGAAATGGCCGCCCTTCTGTTTCTGCTGCCGGTGGTATTACTGGCCTGGCTGCTGATCCTGCCGGTGTGCCGCAGCCTGAGCCTGATGCAGATGGGTGATACTCAGGCCCGCGCTCTGGGCGTCGCCACGCAGCGGGTCCGCCTGATCATCCTGCTGGTCGTCACCCTGCTGACCGGGAGTGCGGTGGCATTAGCCGGACCGATCGGCTTTCTGGGGTTACTGGCCGCTGTGCTGGCGCGGCAAGTTGCTCCGGTTGCCTTAGGTCGCCAGCTGCTGTTTTCTGCACTGACGGGCGCACTACTGCTGTTAGTGGCGGATATTCTGGCGCGCTGGCTGATCCAGCCATTTGAATTGGCCGATGGCACCTTGCTGGCCGTGGTGGGCGCACCGGTCTTGATCGGCATGGTCTGGCGGACCCGCACCCCCTGGTTAACCGGGAGAGCGGCATGACAACATCGCGGTTCATCCCTGCAGGACAACTCCTACTCCGCATAGGCCCCTATGCCTTGCTGTTACCCCGCCGCAGCCTGCTGCTCGGCGCCCTGCTGACGCTGCTACTGGCCATCGCGTCCCTGTTGGCACTGGGCGTTGGCACCCTCTGGTTAACACCGGAGCAGATCTGGAATGGCCTGCTGCAGCGTGGCCCGGCGATGCCGCAGCTGCTGATCCATGGCATCCGCCTCCCCCGGATCTGCGCTGTCCTGCTGGCAGGTGCCGCGCTCGGTATCGCCGGTTGTCTGCTGCAGACGCTGGTCCGAAACCGCTTGGCGACTCCCGATATGGTCGGGGTCAATGAGGGCGCCGCATTGGCCATCATACTGTTTACCATCCAGTTGGGTATTGGCAGCTGGCCCTGGTGGGCGGCCCCCCTCGGCTCGGTGCTTGCCGCTGCAGCCCTGTATGCCTTGTGCCGGGATCCGGGCGAGCAGGGTTATCGCTTCGTGGTCATCGGTATTGCGCTGTCCGAGTTGTTCAATGCGCTGGGACAATTGGCGATGTCGAGCCAACCACTGGTCCATCTGGCCAGCCTGTATCTGTGGTCGATGGGCCACTTCGCAGGCCAGGGCTGGAACACGCTGCAGCCGGTGTCGCTGTCTCTGTTGCTGCTGTGTCCTTTGCTGATCATGCTGCAGCGCCCGCTGACCTTGCTGCTGCTCGATCCGGCCAGTGCCCGCAGTCTGGGATTGATGATGGTACCACTGCAACTTTCGGTGCTGGGATTGGCCATTCTGACGGCCGCGTTGGGAACTGCGATCGGCGGGCCTGTGGTGTTTATTGCCATGGCCGCCCCCATTATGGCCACCAGCCTGCTGCGGCAACCGGGAGCCCCACTGTGGCTGGCCGCCTTGTGTGGTGCCTTACTCCTGCTCGGTAGTGACACCCTGGTCCGGCTGCTGGCCTATCCCCAGGAGTTGCCGACCGGGCTGATGACACGCTTGCTCGGTGGCTTATTACTACTCGGTCTGTTGCTGCGCCGCCGCCCCTCCGGAGACAACTAATGTTGCTTGATGTTGAAGATTTGCATTTCTCCTACCCGCAAAAAACGGTGTTGCAAGGGATCAGCTTTCAGTTGGCGCCCGGGCAACTGGTCGGGATCGTCGGCCCCAATGGCTGCGGCAAATCGACGCTGCTGAAACTGCTGGCTCGCCAGCAGATCCCGGATCGCGGAACCATCCGCTTGGGTGGTCAGCCCTTACCCCTGTATGCCCACAAGACCCTGGCTCGGCAGTTAGCCTACTTGCCCCAGCGTCCGCTGCTGCCCGCTGGCATACGGGTGGATCAGTTGGTGCAATATGGTCGCTATCCCCATCAAAGCTGGCTGCGGCAGTGGAGTGACGAAGACAGCCGTCTGGTCGCCACGGCTCGGGATCGCCTGCAATTAGCCAACATCTGGCAGCAGCCGGTCGCCTCTTTATCCGGCGGACAGGCGCAACGTGCCTGGCTCGGCATGATCCTGGCCCAGGACAGCGAGCTGATCTTGCTGGATGAACCAACCAGTGCACTGGATTTGGGCCACCAGGCCGATGTGCTCGAAGCCATCCATCAGATGACCCAGCTCGGCAAGACTGTGTTGATGGTGATCCATGATCTGGGAGCCGCCGCCCGTTATTGCGATCAGTTACTGGCCCTGACGGACGGCCAGATCGCCGCTTGGGGTCCGGCGCGCGAGGTGATAAACAAACCGCTGATCGAACAGTTATATGGCACTGAGGTGGACATTCTTCAGGCACCCTTCGATGCCGCACCTGTCATAGTCCCACGCCGTCGCCCCCTGTCCCCTGAGCTCACGACCAAGGAAATTCCATGCTGAAATTAGTGTTCCACCGCTGGCAACGACTGTTAACTCTCGCCCTGTTTGGCTCTCTGCTCTCAGGCCCGATCCAAGCGCGTCCGGTCACCGATGCCCTGGGGCAAGTCCATCAGGTTCCGGATCACCCAAGCCGAGTGGTGACCTTGAGTGAAATCGATCTGGATATTGCCCTCGCCCTGGGCATCACGCCGATTGGAGCCGTCAACGGCCGAGGGCAGAGTGCACTGCCCCGTTATCTGGCAGCCGCTGGCGGCCAGAAAGTGCCCTCCATCGGCGCGCTGGATAATCCAAATCTGGAATTGGTACTGGCCCTGGAGCCGGATCTTATCCTCACCGGGCCACTAAAGCCGGAGCAACTGGCCCTGCTCAACCAGATAGCGCCGACTCTGGTCACCGCCAACTGGGGTGCGCCCTGGCAGGAAACGCTGCACCGGGTCGCGGGTATTCTCAACCGGCAAGCCGAAGCGACGAGCTTTATGGCGCGCTATGAGGCTCGGCTGGCCCAAGTCCGGCAACAGCTGGCATCCCAGCAGGGTGAGAGTCTGAGCATAGTGCGCTGGAATCCGAAGGGGCCGGCCTATATGCACCGGGATGCCTTTGCCAGTCGGGTGATCCAGCAACTGGGATTGGTGCGCCCGCCCCAGCAACAAGAGCCGGGCCATACCCACTCGCCGTCACTCAGCCTGGAATCGCTAGCCCGTCTGGATGGCGATTGGTTGGTGATTGGCACACTCAGCACCAGTGGTGAGGCGGTGGATGCCATGGAGCAAGCGGCGCAGAGCCCGGCATTTCGTCAGATGGGGGCCATCCAGCGCGGCCATTATGGCCGCGTCGATGGTTCACTCTGGACCTCGGTGGGCGGCCCGCTGGCCGCCTTGCAGGTCATCGCAGACGTCGAACAACTGCTGAGCCCACGCTAGACATAGCGGTCTACTTGTGGCTGTCACCGGGTTCCATCCGATGACAGCCACCCAGCCTACACCGCCCCATACACCTAGCATCAACAGGGGTAATCTGCATAAATGTGATTGTTTCCACAGCAATTTCATCATTATTCCCATCTTCGAGCACGGAATGTACACTCAAAGCACGTCATTCTATGGCTGACGCGTTCAACGTGCAGGCTGACGGTCTCGACGACCCAGATGCCATCGGTTGATCGTGATTGATGATTCACAGCCGGTGTTCAATACAGCTGCGGGTCAGTCAGGGACCGCGTCGTCAGTAGCCCTGAGAGGTGATAAACCGATGTTTAAATCGCCACGCAATCGCTTCATCCTGTTGGCGGTCAGCAGTTACCTTGTCCTGGCCTTAGTGTGGATCTTCCTCTCCGATCATCTGCTGATGTTGGTGACCAGCCCTGACGCTGTGGTCGAATTATCGACGGTCAAGGGGATCTTTTTTGTCGTAGCGACGGCGGCGCTGTTTTACTTTGCCTTACGAGCCATTCCTGATCACAGTGCTGGGCCTCGCAGCGCGCTCCTGGAGGCCATCTCGATCGGCATCCACCATGGCGCGCAATCGCGCTGGTTAATCTATGGCTTTGCCATCACGATAGCGCTTTCCATGTTGGCGCTGCGTATGGCGATCCCCCTCGAGTTAAGCCAACAACCCCTGATGATCCTGTTTATGCTGCCTATCATCCTCAGTGCCCTGATCGGGGGCTTAGGACCGGGTCTGCTGGCCACGGCGCTGTTGTGTCTGGGCATTGACCTGCTGGCCAAGCCCGCACTGCATGTCTTCGAGTCCCCGTCCTATGTGCACCTGCAATGGGTGTTTCTGATGGTCAA
This sequence comes from Pseudaeromonas pectinilytica, assembly GCF_054780855.1. Taxonomy (NCBI): domain Bacteria; kingdom Pseudomonadati; phylum Pseudomonadota; class Gammaproteobacteria; order Aeromonadales; family Aeromonadaceae; genus Pseudaeromonas; species Pseudaeromonas pectinilytica. The sequence goes on along the minus strand of NZ_BAAGVN010000124.1, from coordinate 8,699 downwards.
CGGCATTGCGGTCAGTATTCTCAGCGCCCTGCTCCAACGCTCCATCGCCACCTTGGAAGTGAATCAACGGTTGATGGACTCCATTGTCACCGGCACCTCCGATGCGGTTTTTATCAAGGATCGGCAAGGCCGTTATCTGATGGCTAATGCTGCTGCCTCCGCCTTTGTCGGCAAAACACCGCAGCAACTGATTGGTCTTGATGACAGCGCCTTATTTGACGAGGAATCGGCGCAGAGCTTGCGCGACACCGACGCCGCCATCATGGCGGCTGGCAAGGTACAGACCCATGTCGAGCACCTCAACATCCAGACCGGCCAGTCGCTAGTGTTTATGGTGACCAAGGGCCCGGTACTGGATAAGAGTGGTGCCGTCATTGGGCTGTTCGGTATTTCTCGGGACATTACCCGTCAACAGCAGGCTCAGGATGCGCTCAAAGCCAGTGAGACCGCATTACGGCAGGCCCAGCGCCTTGCCAAGGTGGGGAACTGGGAATGGGATCTGCAAGCCGGGATCCCCCGTTGGTCCGATGAGGTTTACCAGATCTTTGGCCGGGATAGCCAGCTCCCTGCCGCTGACTATCCGGAGGTGCAACGTTACTTCACGGCCGTGAGCTGGCAGCAGCTGGATCCGCTGGTCACCCGTTGCCGAGAGCTCGGCCAGAGCTACGAATGTGATGTGGAGATCATCCGCGACGACGGCGAGCATCGCTGGGTCACGGCTCGCGGCGAAGCCATCGCCGACTCACAAGGCCACATCCATCACCTGCATGGCACCATGCAGGATATTACCGATGCCAAATTGCTGGCCCTGCAGCTCCAGGCCAGCCAGGAACGCCTGCAGTTGGTCGTCGAGGCCACGAGCGATGGTTTCTGGGATTGGGATATTCCGCGCCAGCATGTCTATCGCTCTCCTCGTTATTACGAGGTCACCGGCTACTCCGCCGACGAAGATACCCATGATTTCACCTTTTTTGCCACCATGATCTACCCAGTTGATCGGGAGGGCGTGCTCAACCATATCAATGCACATCGTCGTGGCGAGACCAGCCGTCTGGATTTCACCTTTCGTCTCGTCACCAAGAGTGGGTTGATCCGCTGGATGCGAGTTCTGGGGCGCGCGGTACACCGCGATGCCAGCGGCGAGGCAACCCGCCTGATTGGATCCTTATCCGATATATCCGAACACAGGCGAGCCGAAGAGGCACTTCTGGAACGCGAGCAGCAGCTCGCCCGGGTCATTGAAGGCTCCGATCAGGGGTATTGGGAGTGGGATCTACAGACCAACGAATTCGTGGTCAGCCCACGCTGGGAGACCATGCTCGGTTATCAACCTGGAGAGATGGACGTCCGCCCCGAGAACTGGGGAGCCTTGGTGCAACCTGATGACTTAGTAATGGCTAGAGACTCGATCGAGCGTCATTTGCGCGGCGAAATCCCCAGTCATGAAGTCGAGATCCGCTGTCGTACCAAGGCCGGCGGCTGGCGCTGGATCCTCTCCTGTGGACGCATCGTCGCCAGGGATGAACAGGGCAATCCGCTGTTGATGTCCGGCACCCACACCGATATTACCGAGCGCAAGATCCTAGAACAGGCGCAAAAGGAAGCGGCCGTGGTGTTCGAAAGCAGCTATGAAGGCATCATGGTGGTCAATCCGGATAATTTCATCGCCAAGGTCAATGCGGCATTCAGCCGGATCACTGGATACTCGGCCGAAGAAGCGATTGGCCAGCCAACCAGCCTACTCTCCTCTGGGCAACATGATGACGCCTTTTACCAAGCGATGTGGCACTCGGTACATGAGCACGATTTCTGGCGCGGTGAAATTTGGAATAAGCGCAAAAATGGTGAAGTCTATGCCGAGTTGCTCTCCATCTCGACGGTACGCAATGCCCAAGGCGAACTGTTGCATTATGTGGGCCTGTTTTCCGATATTACCCAACTCAAAGCCCATGAATTCGAGCTCGACCGGGTCGCCCACTATGATCCGTTAACCGGAGTCCCCAATCGGCGCCTGCTGTCGGATCGGCTACATCAAGCCATAATCCGCTCGGTGCGGCATCATAAGTCCTGCGCCATCTGCTTTCTCGATCTGGATAATTTCAAAGCCATCAATGACCGCTACGGCCATGAAGTCGGTGACCACCTGTTAATCGGCGTGACCAGCAATCTGCTGACGGTTCTGCGCAACGAAGATACCCTCTCGCGGATCGGTGGGGATGAATTCGTGATCCTGCTCGCCGATATCGCGTCGGCGGAAGACTGCACCCTGATCCTGGATCGTTTACTGACCGCGATCGGCGACCCCGTCAGCGCCAATGGCGTCCAGATCACCATCTCGGCCAGCATCGGGGTCACTCTCTACCCGGAAGACAATGAAGATCCCGATACCCTGCTGCGCCATGCCGATCAGGCCATGTATCAGGCCAAAGAAGCGGGGAAAAACCGTTACCAGTTATTCGATCCGGAAAGCGATCGCAAGGCGCAAACCCATCGCAAATACCTGGAAACCATGCATCAATCGCTGCTGAACCAGGAATTTGTGCTGTTCTACCAGCCCAAGGTGGACTTGGACGATGGCCGGGTCATTGGCGTCGAGGCATTGATCCGTTGGCAACATCCCGAGCTGGGCCTGCTCACTCCCGCGGACTTCTTGCCCCATCTCCATGGCAGCCATCTGGAGACGACCTTCGGCGAATGGGTGATCAGCACGGCGATGGCACAAGCCGCCACTTGGCATAAAGCAGGGTTACAGATGACCGTCAGTGTCAATGTCAGTGCCAATCATCTGCTCCAACCCGGATTCTTCGCTCATCTGCAGGCGACACTGGCCCAGCATCCCGAGGTCAAACCTGAACATTTTGAATTGGAAGTTCTGGAGAGTGCCGCCATTGCCGATATGGAGCAGGCCATCGGGATCCTGCTGGATTGCCGCCAATTGGGAATTCATTTTGCTCTCGACGATTTTGGCACCGGCTATTCGTCCTTGACCTATCTGCGCAAGCTGCCCATCGATACTTTGAAGATCGATCAAAGCTTTGTCCGCGATATGCTGACCGACAACGATGATCTGGGCATCGTCGAGGGCGTGATCCAATTGGCGAATGTCTTTCACCGCCAGGTGATCGCCGAAGGGGTCGAAACCATGGCCCACGGCAAGCAGTTGCGCCTGTTGGGCTGCCATCTAGTTCAGGGGTATGGGATCGCGCGGCCGATGCCCGCGTCTGCGGTCGAGGAATGGTGTATCCAATGGCATAACGACAAGCCTTGGCTTGCCTTACAGTAAAGCGGGCAAATGGCTCGAAGAGAAACTAAGTCTGTGGTGCAACGTCTTGAATAGACGCCTAGCGGGATGTTATGGATGCTAATGACGGATCCGTTAGCCAGGGTGCCGGCGGCCGCGTATACGACTCGCACCGGCGTTCCAGGCTACGCACTACGAGCCAATAGGAAACTGCTCACCTTGATTAATTTCCGCCTCCCGATGTTCAGCCGCTTGCTCAATGATGGGCCAACTGCTGGGTTGTGCACGGCGCGCCGACACAATCAACGCATCCAGATTGGTACGATTGTTGGCCTTGCGAAAGTGATGTAACCAGTCGTTCAGCGTGTGTAATTCGTCCATCGATAGTCTCCCTCAGTCATCTGATGAATGCTGTAAAAATACACAGTATCACAGTTCACCTCCGCTGTCTGTGCCCGTCGTCTATTAAGCGAACCGCGTTATTCCTCAACAGCCTTCATGGCCGAGACAAACGAATCAGCAAGACAACTGCCGATTTGCTAAGCAATTGAAAGCTGAGTAGTAAAAATTGTTTTGACCCGCGGAGTTCTCTACGTATAATGCGCCGGTCTTCTGCAGACAATGTCTGTAAAGCGGGAATAGCTCAGTTGGTAGAGCACGACCTTGCCAAGGTCGGGGTCGCGAGTTCGAGTCTCGTTTCCCGCTCCAAGTTCTCAAAGGCGCGTTAACAAAGCGGTTATGTAGCGGATTGCAAATCCGCCTAGTCCGGTTCGACTCCGGAACGCGCCTCCAATTTCTCAGTCTTGTACTGATTCCGATGCCCGGTTGGTGAAATCGGTAGACACAAGGGATTTAAAATCCCTCGCTGGCAACGGCGTGCCGGTTCGATTCCGGCACCGGGCACCATTTGAAAAGCCTGTCTGGTCAACAGGTTAGCGTTGCGAAAGTGGTGCTAAAACTGCGGTTGTTACTTCCTATCTACACGCCCCCATGGCGTAACAAGGCGGAGTAACAACAAAATGGCAAAGATACAAGTTCGCAAAGGTGCCAAGGGCACTACCTACCGAGTCGAGTTCATGCGCGACGGCCGTCGTGTGTCCAAATCATTCAAACTCAAAAAAGAAGCGGAAAAATTCGCAGCGCTTGTCGTTGTGGATGATAGTTTCGCGCACGGCTTGAGTAATTACACACTAAACACTCTCACCCTTTCCAAAGCCATCCGCGAATATCTCGATCAGCACACTGGCCGAGATCAAAACGTGTTCCATCGTCTCGGCTGGTGGGCTGATCGTCTTGGTGATAAACCCGTCGGCAAAGTCACCCGGCAGCATATCAAAGCGGCGTTGGATACACTCAAATCAGAAGGTAAAGCGCCCGCCACCCTCAACCGCTACAAAGCAGCATTATCCAGCGTGTTTGCATTCATATGCGACGAGCATGACCTCAAGGTGAACCCCTGCCGCGAAGTTAAGCAGCAATCAGAGGACAACGCCCGGACTCGCTTCTTATCGGATGCCGAACTGCCGCGATTGCTCGATGCTGCCAAGGCGTCAGAGTGGCCCCGTCTTTACATGCTGATCTTGATGGCTATCACGACCGGAGCCCGACGGGGCGAGCTGATCGGCCTGAAATGGTCTGACGTCGATTTGAAAGCCCGAACCGCACACCTTCACACGACCAAGAACGGCGATCAGCGCGTCCTGGCGCTGACCGATGCAGTTATCTCCGAGCTGGCCAGTTTTCGGGAAGTGGGCAATGGTTATGTGTTCCCGCACCCGTCACGCCTTGGCGAACCGTTCCACTATTTCGATCACCTGTGGCAAGCTGCCCGTAGTGCTGCCGGGATTACTGATTTCCACTTCCATGATTTGCGCCACACATGCGCCAGTCTCCTTGCCATGAATGGCGCATCACTGTTAGAAATCGCGCAAGTGCTGGGCCATAAATCAATCACCATGACCCAACGCTATAGCCACCTGTGCAACGGGCACAAAGCCAAGCTGACGGATCGAGTGTTTGGAGGGATTGCCAAGTGAATAACGACGAGCGCGATTATATTCTGGGTATGTATGAGGGGTGGCTGGGTGAAGAACTCAGCCCCGATCAGCTATTGGCTGCTTTCTGTGGACGCTGGGCGGATGTATCGCCCGCATCCGCTGCTTATATCTTAACCAAGCAACAGGATCCGTTGTTTGTTCATGTTGGCGGTGCTGGATTATTCGCCCGTGCCGGGGACTACAAAGCAGCATTCGAAAATGAAGCGGCTGTTAGCGGGTTAATGCAAAAGGCCATGCTGTGGCAACATGATCATTTCGCCCCAAAAATCGAGGCCGAAGCGGTCAGAGCGAAGCAGGCGGCTGGCGGGGCCAAGTCTAAACGGTCTGCCGATTACCTACCACTACTGGAGCATTATCATAGGCGCTACCCTGACCTTTCTTTGGATAGCGTTCTGGATCTCATGGTAGACAAAGGAAAGGGTGAGTTTGAAGATGGCGGTAAATTTGTGTTCGATCCCGACGATTACTCCACGTCGGCAGAACCACGTTCTCTATCGGCAATCCGAAAAATATGGAAAAAAGTTATTACCGGATAACCGTTATCCGGTAAATCCGTCTCGTATCGTGTCCCTGTAACAACCGCAGTCGACCAAACTGACCAAGTTCACAGGGGTACAAGATCATGCAAGACCAAGAGCTGACACAATTCATCACAAACCTGGATAACTGGATCCCGCAACGGGAGATCCCTAATCGTTATCCGCAATTTTCACCCTCCCAAATCAAGATCCTTTTCTGGAAGCGCGACGAGCACCCCGGCCTTGAACGATGCAGCCGCATGGTGGGCCGTCGCATGTATATCAATGCCCCATTATTCGGCCTTTGGCTGGCTGGCCAACTGCCCGCCCAACGAGCCAACGGATAGGACAACCCACGGGAAGCCAGGGTTGATCCGCCTTGCAGCAAGTCGGGGCGTAAATCGTGACGATATTAGCCAATTCCACAAATAAAAACGCCCCGGCAGGTGCGAACTGTCAGGGCGTCAATCCAGTAAAGGATTCGATTTCATGAGCAGTATTTCAAACCGTGACGCGTTAGTCAATGAGCGATTTTTAATCAAACAAGACGGCCAATTGGTGGCAGGGCTCGAATATACCAACCGAGCCGAAGCGGAATTTACCCGTGATATGTTTGGCCCTGGCTGCCAGGTTGTCACATGGATGGACGGTATCCGCGACGATCTGACCGCTAAGGGATGGCGCTGTATTCCGGCTGCCCGTGTGGCTGGCAAAATGCAGCCGTTGGGCGGCTATATCGACGGCCAGGTTTACCCGAGCACTGCCAAGCAATGGCAAAGCGCCGAAGCCATAGCCGTGGCGCTACCTGCTGATTATCTGCTGATTGACCTGGACGGATACAAGGAAGGAGCCGCAACCGTTGGGCAAATTGCCGACGCGCTGGGGCTGACCGTTGACCAGTTGAACCGGGCTAAGGTGCAGGAACGCGCCCGGAAGTCATCCGTTCACTGGGTATTCCGTCTGCAAACTACTGTAAATATAAAGGCATCAACAGGGGAATGGTTGCCGAGTGTAGATATTAAGACGGGCAACAGCAACGGCTTGGTATACATCAAGCCCGGCAAAGTTGCGGCATTCCCGACCGTTGCTGATGTTCAACCGTTACCCGTGGCCGTTCGCCACCCTCTACCAGTCCAAGCCCCGGAAGTGTCCCGCCCGTGTGCTGCTGTGCGGATTGCTACTGAACCAACCCCTGCGGGCCTGGTGCTGTTAGACGATGTAATCGGCAAACTGGCCGACTGCCCGGAGGGTGGCCGCAATGATTCGCTGAACTCCGCAGCCGTTCGCCTGGCCCATTATGTGGCTGGTGGAGAATTGCCGGGCGAAATGGTAGAGACTCGCCTGATCGAGACGGCCAAGGCGTTGGGACTGTCCGAGCGTGAAGCCGCCGCAACGGTTCGATCCGGTATGCGCAAAGGGGCATCCGAGCCGCAACGCCTGACCGCAACTATCGCCGCCGAAGCCTTTGCACAACCAATCGAGCCGCCTACTGCCGGGGGCGATTATATGCCGTTCGAGGCGGTGAATGTGGCTCCCACGGAGTTGGTGAACGACCAACTAACTGATGCCCGCCTTATTTATGGTGCCGCCCTTCAACGCCTAGCCACATTCGAGGGAGAGCCTCACTGGTGGAACGGTCGGGAATGGGAGCCTGTAGATCCCCTGCTTTTAAGGCGTCACGTCGCTAGAGCGATGGAAAGCGATCAATCAAAGGGCATTAGAGTGAACAAATCCCGTCTCGATGGCACTTTGTCCATGCTGCCGCTAATCGCTCCTATGCTGGGGCGGCTCAACCCGCCGAGCAAGACCGTTTTTTTCAGCAGCGGCGCGTTTAATCCCGAGACTGGCACCCTGGCACCACACGACCCGGCGAACGCCAACAGCCGCACCCTTGCGGTTGATTATGACCCTACCGCCGTTGCGCCAACCTGGCGGGCATGGCTGGCCGATATTTTTCAAAGTGAACCGGAGCGGATCGGCTTGCTACAGGAGATCATGGGCTGGACACTGTGCCGCGACAATTTGGGCATCGAAAAGGCGGCAATCATGATCGGCCCTTCACGGTCTGGTAAAGGCACGATCATTCGCGTGATGCAGGCGCTATTGCAGGGCGCTGCCGGGGCGTTCCAGTTACCAGAGTTGGCAGACGATAAGAACCTATCAAGTATGCGAGAGTGGGCATTGGCAATTGATTCTGAGGCAGCCAGCCCGGCGAAAGTGAACGCCCGTCAGGTTGTGGCTAGGTTTAAAGCTATAACATCAAACGAAAGAATCCCTGTTAAATTACTCTACACACAAAAAACTTGGCAGGGGTCGCTAGATTGCAAGCTGCTGCTAGCCGCGAACAGCGTCCCTACGATGTGGGACGATAGCGGCGCAACAGGCAACCGCTGGATCCCGCTTGTGTTCGATCGGTCATTCCTTGGTAAAGAAGATCCTACCCTAGCCGAGAGGCTTATCACTGAACTGCCGGGGATAGCGGTCTGGGCGCTAGAAGGGTTACAACGATTGATGGCTCAAGGCCGTTTCACGCTACCGGAGAGCAGCCGGAACGAATTGGAAAACATGATCCAGAGCGGCTCACCCGTCGAACAGTTCATTGATGAATGTCTGACGTTCGGCGCCGACCATCGGATCGCTGATTCGACCATATGGACGGCATACGGGGCATGGGTTGCCCGTACCGGCCACGATGGTATGAAACGGCACAATCTTATGAAGGCGCTGGAAGATGCGACACGGGCCAAGGGGGTTAGGCGTCAGAAATCAGTGCGGATCGGTATTTCCGACCATAGAGGCTTTTCATGTACAGGATCTTTAGCTACAACCAATTGAAATAGATAGAAAAAAGGCTTCGTTTGTGATCTGATTTAATCGCAAAAA